>JAJYSF010000284.1 GCA_021793715.1 Actinomycetes bacterium | reverse complement strand
CGGCGCTCACTTCCTTCCCCTAGAGACCAGCACGCGGCCGTCTTCGACGGTGGCGCGGTAGGTGCGCATCTTGAAACCCGGCCACGCCGCTTCACCGCTGCGCAGGTCGAACTCCCAGCGGTGCCACGGGCAAAGAACGACGGGCGAATCCTCGCCGACCTCGAGCGTAGGCTCCTCGTCGACGAGCGTGGCGCTCAGTTTCTTCTGCAGGAAGCCGGAGCACAGCGGCGCCCCCTCGTGCGGACAGGTCGGGCGGAAGACGAAGACCTCGTCGCCCCAGCGGCAGACGCCGACCTCCATGCCGCCGATCTCGACGGTGCGCATGGCGCGGTCCTCGAACTCGTCGAACGCGCCGATATCGATGCCGCGCGAACGGCCGGTCTCGCGGATCCGCCGCTCGCGACGCTGGCCGTCTTGCCGGACGGCGCGCCCCTCCACCGCGCTCATGCGGCGGCCTGCGAGGTCGAAGCGAGGCCATTGAGCCTCAGGATGGAACGTGCGTTGTCGTAGAACACCTTCGCGCGCCACGATTCGGGGAGCCTGCTCGCCACGTAGAACGGATCATCCGCGTCCCAGTGCGGGTAGTCGCTCGAGAAGCACAGCAGCTCATCCATGCCGCCGAGCGCTTCGAACAGATCGATGAGCTGTTCCTTGCGCGGTGTCAGCTCCATCGGCTGCGTGCTGAACTTCACGTGCTCTCGCAGGTAGTCGGTGGGCCGCTGGCGCACCCATGAGCTCTCCGCGCGCAGCTCGGCGTAGTGAGCGTCGAGGCGCCAGAAGAAGTTGGGGACCCACGCCAGGCCGGTCTCGACGGCGAGCACCTTCAGGCGCGGGAACTTCTCGAACGTGCCCTGTGCGACGTAGCTCGCGAGGTGCGTCAGGGTCGGCTGCTGGAGCAGCGTGTGCCATTCGAGCCGTGATCCGGGGATGCCACCGGCCGCGGTGTGCGCAAGACCCCCCTCGGTCTCCCCCGCGGCACCATGGAGGACGATCGGCAGGCCGGCCTCCTCCGCGGCGCGATAGATCGGATCGTAGACGGGGTGGCCCAGCGGCTTGCCGAACGCATTCCACGAGAACAGCACGCCCGTCACCGCGTCACGGTCAGCGAGGCGTCGGATCTCGGCCGCCGCGAGTTCCGGCATCTCAGGCGCGATCACGATCGTGGTGCGCACGCGCGGATCCAGCGGCACCCACTCTTCCAGCACCCAGTCGTTCATCGCGGTCGCGAGCGCGACGCTGAACTCCGGGTTGCGCTGGGACACCTCGTGACCGATGTCGAACGCCAGATTGATCGCTTCGACCGAGGGGTAGCGGTCGAGGTATTGCGACTTCATGAGCTCGAAGCTCGTGCCCTGCCCGTCCTCTGGCAGCGCCTCGAGGCGCTTGTTCACGCCGCGCTGGAACGGATACGACAGCCCCGACGGCATCAGCGACGCGCGCACTCCGCCGGATCGCGACTCGAGCAGAGTACGCCAGCGCTCGGGAAGGCGATGCATCACCTCGTCGACCCGACGCCACCGTTCGTGCACGTCGACGTCGATGATCGGTTGATCGAAGCTCTGAGCCGACTGAACCACTGTGTTCCCTTCGTTGCGGGTGCCGACCCGACGTGACGACACTCGTAAGGCGAGTATGGGACAGCCCATCCAGCTAGGTAAAGCAACAGTGTTATCATCATTAGGAAAGTTAGGCTTTAGTATGGGCGCGTGGCAGCACCGCGTTACACGCTCAAACAGCTCGAGTACTTCGTGGCCACCGCGGAGGCAGGAACCCTCAAGGCGGCGGCCGAACTCTGCCATGTCTCGCAGGTGGGCATCGGCGTCGCACTGACGGAACTCGAGCGCACCCTCGGGATCCAGCTGTTCGTCCGGCGACGTGCGAAGGGCGTCTCACTCACCCCCGCAGGTCGCCACGCACTCACGGAAGCGCGGAAGGTGCTGTCGTTCGCGTCCGAGCTGCAGGCCAGTGCCGAGGCTGCGGGCGGTCAGGTGGCGGGGTCGCTGAAGGTCGGGTATCACCCGGGGCTCGGACCGTTCTACCTCCCGGACATCATGGACGAGTTCGCGCACGCTCATCCCCAGCTCGAGATGAGCTTTTTCGAGGGGTCTCAGCCCGAGCTCGAACGGCGGATCCTCGAGGGCGACCTCGAGGTGGCGCTCCTCTACAAGCGGGGTCGGGGCGAGGGAATCGCCAGGAAGGAGATCGTGACTTTGCGGCCCTACGTCCTGCTGGCCGCTGACCACCCGCTCGCGGTCGCCGAGGAGCTGTCGATGGACGATCTGGAAGACGTTCCGTGTATTCGGCTGAGCATTCCCCTGCCGGACGAGGAGGACTTCGTCGCACAGCCGGGCGCCGAGATGGTGCACACCTCAAACTTCGAGCTTGTGCGCAGCCTGGTCGGACGCGGGCTCGGATACGCGCTCTTGGCCCAGCGGCCGCCGGAGAGCCGAACGTACGACGGCCGTGAGGTCGTCGCCCGCACGCTCCGGGACCCGAAGGCCGACATCACCATCGTGATGTCGCATGCAGCCGGTGCGCCGCTGACTCGACGGGCGGCCGCGCTACTGGACTTCTGCCGCACGGTCGGCGCCTGACCCGTTGTATTCGCGAGTCGAACCGCAACTACTGACATCACCGTCGATCTAGGCGACGTCAGGCGCGTACTCTCGGCGGATCTGCATCAGCTGTTCGGCGCCCGTGACGCGTGCGATCAGACGGAGTCGCAGTCGGCGCGAGAGAAGACCCACCACCCAGCGCGCCACGGCGGACGAGCGCCGGGACTGCGCGACCGGTCCCGGCGAGGTCCGCGAGATCGCACGGATAGCGGCGGTGGCAACCTGTTCGGGCGTCTGAGTGCTCCCGCTGTACTGATCGGCGCCGATTCGATCGAAGAACT
>JAJYSF010000283.1 GCA_021793715.1 Actinomycetes bacterium | reverse complement strand
CATTCGGTCGGTGATGCCAGAGTCGTTCGCGAGATTTCCGAGCAGGATGAAAAGCGGCACCGCGAGGATCGGGAAGCTGTTCACGCCCGAAAGCGTCTGCTGCATGGCGACGTCCATCGATACGCCCGGCGTCACGGCGATGTAGACCATCGACGGCACCAGGAGAGCGATCGCGACAGGCACGCGGACGGCGAGCAGGACGAGGACCCCGACGACCATCAGGATGAGCGTCATCAGAGCCCTTCCTTCTCGAGGTTGTCCATGCCGCCGGGGATGCTCTCCGGGTCGGTGATGTTCTGCACGATGTTCCCGATGCCATGCAGCGCGATGAGTGCGAAGCCGACGACACCTGCCGCGTACACGACCGGCATGGGCAGAGATGTCGCCGGCGCGGACAGAGCCGCCGTGTCACGCATGAGCGTGACGCCTGCGACCGTGAGGACCGCAGCGCCAGCCACGACGATGAGCGTGGCAATCGTGTCGACGACGGCGGTAGCGCGCCTCCCCAACTTGGCCACGACGATGTCCACTGAGACGTGCAAACGCTCGGACATCACGTAGGCGGCGGCGATGAGCGTCATCCAGATGAGGAGAAACCTCGCGGCTTCTTCCGTCCATGGGATCGGGGAACTGAAGACGTAGCGGCTCACCACCTGCACGATCACAGCAACGAGCAACGCGACGATCAGCACACACGCGAGAGCCTTCTCAACGAGAGCGATCGTGCGCAGAGCGCGTTGCATCACTTCTGCGATTCCACGATGTCGGTGTAGAGCTCACCGAACGAGACCTGCTCGGGAAGCGCAGAGCGGACGGCTTCGGCGAAGGCGTCGGTATTCACGTCCTCGATCACCTCGACCGTACCCTCGTCCGCCCAGGTCGCGACGATCTGCTCTTCGTCTTCGACGATGCACTCCTGTGCGGCAGCCGAACCGGCCTCGAGCGCAGCGTCCCACGCGGCACGCTCGTCATCGGAGAACGATGCGAGCACGTCCTCGCTCGTGACGACGTTCGACGCCTGCACGATGTGGCCGGTCAGGCTCACATAATCCTGAACCTCCGCGAATCCGAGCGACTCGAAACTGGGGATCGGTGCTTCCTGGCCATCGATCGCCCCCTGCTGGAGCCCGGTGTACACCTCGTCGAGCACCATCGGCGTCGCAGTTCCGCCCATCTCCTCGACTCCGAGGATGTACAGTGGCGCGTCCGGCGTCCGGAGCTTAATGCCCGCGAGGTCGGACGGTTCCCGGACCGGCTTGTTCGCCGAGACATGCCGGGTACCGAAGTACCAGCTGGACTCGACGGCGAGGCCCGATTTCTCGCGCAAGCCCTCCCATACAGCCTGGATCGCGTCGGAGTCCTTGTTCGCGAGGAAGCTATCGACGTCGTCGAAAAGATACGGTGCGTCGAGAACCGCCGCGTCCTCGTACCAGGTGCCAAGGAAGGCGGCGCCGGCCATCGCGACGTCGAGACTGCCGGAAGCAACCTGCTCGAGGACTTCTGCCTCGCTTCCGAGCTGCGCAGAAGGATATGACTCGATCTGGATACCGGAACCGGACAGCGCATCCTGCACCGCGGGGATCGCGCATCGCTCGAACGCGTGCGTCGGCTCGTAGACGTGCGCGAAGCGCAGCACGCGAGCGTCCGCGTCTGCACCCGAGGTGTCGCCCGCCCGTGCATCGTCACGCTCGACCTGGCCACCGACGCAGGCAGTGAGGGCGAGCAACGCCACTCCGCCGAGCGCAACCGCACTGATTCCACGATGAGGGGACATGAGCGTTCTCCTTCGAACCGATCGTTGCTCAAACGTTTGCTCACCCTAGTATGCACACTCGACCAGCCGATCACAAGCGACAGTCCCGCTACCGCAGCGGCACTGTCGACTCGCGCACAATGAGGCGCGGTGGCGGGTCATCGACGCGGATGTTCGATGGCTCCTCGCCGAGGATCCTGCGGTGCACCTCGTCGAATGCGCGCCGCCCGAGCTCGTACGACGGCATCGTGACGGTGGTGAGCGGCGGCCACGTGTTCGCGGCCGTCCACGAGTCGTGGAGTGCGACGACCGCCAGGTCGCGTGGCACCTGAACGCCGGCCTTTCGCGCATACGCGAGCAGGCCGACCGCGGCGTTGACGTTCGCGACGAAGATCGCGGTCGGACGCGGCGTGGCCGCGAGCAGCTGTGCCGCCGCGCGCTCGCCGTCACTCGGTGTGTAGCCGTAGGCCGTCACGAGCGCCTCATCGACCGCGATCCCGGCCGCGCCCATTGCAGCACGAAACCCGCGCGCGCGCCGCTCGGCCGTGTAACTCTCGGAGATGCCGTTCGCGAACGCGATCCGCTCATGCCCGAGGTCGATGAGGTGGCGAGTGGCGACGCGCGCGCCCACCTCGTCCGGCATCGTCGCGGACCCCGGTTCATCCTCGCCGACGGAGTTCAGCCGGATCACCGGGCGCGAGTTAGCAAAACCGCCGAGCGATTCCAGCGGGAGCGGCTTGTCGCCCGGCTGCAGGAGCAGCGCGTCGACGCGGCCCTCGCCGAGCAGCTTGTGCGCGCGCTCGCCGCCGGGTTCGATGTCCTCCGTGCGCCCCATGAGCACGAGGTAGTCCTGGTCGATCGCCGCATCCTCGACGCCGCGCACGAGCTCGACGAAGAGCGCGTTCATGAGGTCGGGCACGATGAGTGCGACGACGTTCGAGCGCGCCGAGCGGAGCGCGCGCCCAGCCGAGTTCGGTCGATAGCCGAGGTCGCGCGCAGCACGACGGATCCGATCGCGAGTCTCGTCGCTCACGCGAGTTTCCGGCGCGTTGCTCAACACCCGTGATACCGCGGAGATCGAAACGCCCGCGCGCGCAGCGACGTCGCTCAGGGTGGCCATGCGCCGATCCTAGCGACGCCGCATC
>JAJYSF010000282.1 GCA_021793715.1 Actinomycetes bacterium | reverse complement strand
CGATCTCCTCCCGAGGGCACCGAAGTCGACCCGATGGCGCCCGTGCACATCGGCTCGCTCCGCGCCCCCGAGAGTCTCGACATCGCAGCCGACGAGGAGTCGGGCGCTGTCGAGGCACTGATCGGCAACGTCTACGAGACGCTCTTCGTGGTGACCGACTCCGGCGCCGTTCAGCCGTTGCTCGCTGCCGCGCACGAGCGCAGCGAGGACGGACTCACCCATACCTTCGCGCTGCGCCCCGATGTCGCGTTCCACAGCGGCGATCCGCTCGTCGCCGACGACGTGGTCGACTCGATCGAGCGCGCGCGCGGCACCACGCCAGCCTCACCCGGCGGAGCGGGTCTGCAGGCCGTCGATTCGGTCATCGCGCTCGACGACGAAACCGTCGAGGTCCACCTTGTGCGTCCGTCGATCTCCCTGCCGGCAGATCTCGCCCGCGTGCCGATCGCCAACGATCGTCCCGACGACGACCGGACCACGACCGCCGACGGCACGGGACCGTACACGCTCGTCCCGTGGGAACCGGGATCCGAGATCACGCTCGAGCGCAACGACGAATATTGGGGCGACGCCGCCGAGAACGAGCGCGTCGTGTTCGAGCACTTCGCCGACACCACCGCCCTCGGCAATGCCCTGTTGGCCGGCGACATCGACATCGCGACGGGGATGGCCACGCCCGGTGCCGCCGCGATGTTCCAGGCGGACGACTCCATCGTCGTGAGCGACGGCACCTCCACCAACGAGGTCGTGCTCGCCTTCAACAACCGTGTGGCGCCGTTCGACGACGTTCGCGTGCGACGCGCCGTCTCGGCGGCAATCGACGACGAGGCCGTGCGTGAGGCCGCCTGGGGCGATCGCGGCGAGGTCATCGGATCCATGGTCCCGCCGACCGACGCCTGGTACGAAGACCTGTCCGGAAGCGATGCGTACGACCCCGACCAGGCACGCGAGCTGCTCGCCGAGGCCGGCTATCCGGACGGGCTCACGTTCACGCTCCCCCTGCCGACCGGTTCCGACCACGCGGCAGATGCCGAGCTCATCCGCGACCAGCTCGCCGAGGCCGGCATCACCGCCGATGTCGAAGAGGTCGCTCCCGACGAGTGGCGCCGGCTCGTCATCGAGGACGGCGAGTACGAGGCGACGATCGTGAACCGCCCCGGCGTGCGCGACCTGCTCACCTACGGGGATCCGAACGCGATCTGGGGGTACGACAACCCGGAGGTCGCGGAGTGGATCGAACAGTCGGAGCTCGTCACGACGAGCGCCGAGCAGACCGAGCTGCTCAAGCTCGTCGCGCGCACGATCACCGAGGATGCTGTGAGCGAATGGCTCTACGTGACGCCCACGCTCGTCGTCGCGGCAGACACGGTCTCGGGCTATCCGATCAACGGGCTCGGAGCGCAGTTCTTCGCGTTCCACATCCGCAAATCGACCTGAGCCGCGCACGACGGAGGCGGTGAGCGGGTTCCGCTCACCGCCTCCTGACCGCGCGTCAACTGGCGATCCGCTGCGCCGGCGGCGCCTCGGTCTCGAGCTCGATCACGCCGTAGTCCCAGCCGATGCGGCGGTACACAACGCTCGGGCGGTCGGTCTTGGCATCGATGAAGAGGAAGAAGTCGTGACCGACGAGTTCCATCCTGTCGACCGCCTCCTCGACCGTCATCCACTCGGGCTCGAACGTCTTGGTGCGGATGACGACGGGCGAGTAGGCCTCTTCGGTCTCCTCCTGCGACGTCGGGACCGTTCCGGTCGTCACGGCGTGCAGCGTCTCGGCGTCGACGGGGGTGATGTCGATGCCCTCGAGAGACCCGGTGTCCTTCTTGAGGTGCGCACCGTGCGGCCGCTGACGGTCGCTCACGCGCTTCTCCTTCGCGCGACGCAACTGATTGGTCAGCTTGTCGAGGGCGACCTCAAGCGCCTGGAACTTGTCCTCAGCCCGCGCCTCGGCCCGGGCGACCTTGCCCTTGCCCGTCACGGTCAGTTCGACCTTGGCCTCTTCGACCCGTCCGCGATGGTGTGCCGACTGCGTGACCTTCACATCAAGCGCCGCGGCACGCGGCGCGAGAGTCTCGACGCGAGAGAGTTTCTCATCCACAACGGTCCGGAACCTGTCGGTGATGCTGACGCCCACCCCGACGATGCTCGTGTCCATCTTGTGCCTCCCATTCCGGTTCGCCCGGAGTGAGCGAACCACGTCGCTTCTGGCCTCCCACCGTATTGCCAGATGAGGTCGCTGTCACTCTTTTCGCGAGATCCGATTCACGGGCGTGTCATCCGTCGTTCATCTCGGCACGTAGCGGCGTGCGTGCGAGCGCGGCCGCTCCCACAACGTGCGCGCCGACCGCGCGCAGCGCACGACGGGCCTCGAGGATCGTCGCGCCGGTCGTGACGACGTCGTCGACGATCACGACCCGTGCGTCCGCTCCTACGCGACGCGCGGTCAGGGCGCCGCGGAGGTTCCGCTCCCGCGCGTCACGCCCCAGCCCGCGCTGATCCGCCGCCTGCCGCGCCCACGTCAGCCCGCGTGTCGGACGTGCCCCCGCGGCTCGGACGAGTCGCTCGACGACGCGATACCCGCGGTGGCGCGTGGCGTTTCGCCCCGACGGCACGGCCACCGCGAGCAGGCCCTCCTCGCCGGTCGCCGCGTGCGCGAGCGCTGCCCGAAACGTGCGTCCGAGCGGGCGAGCGAGGTCGGTGCGCCCCTCTTCTTTGAGCGCGCGCACGGCGCGGGCCGCGCCGCCGTGCAGCGACAATGATGCACACACGGCCAGCGGATCCTCCCGCGATCCGACGAAGCTGGTTCGCGGGCGCGGCGCGAGCTCGGCTCGGCATCCGTCGCACAGCGCGACGCCTGGGTTCGCACACGCCGCGCACGAGACCGGCAGCAGCAGCGCCAGGGCA
>JAJYSF010000281.1 GCA_021793715.1 Actinomycetes bacterium | reverse complement strand
CTCCTACGACATCGCTGTCGACCCGATTGACGGCACGACGCTGACGGCCGAAGGGCGCAATAACGCTCTGAGCGTGATCGCGATGTCGGACCGCGGCACCATGCTCGATGCGTCGAGCGTCTTTTACATGGACAAGATCGTCACGGGACCCGAGGGCGTCGGCGTCGTCGACATCCGTCTGCCGATCCAGGAGAACATCGCACGCCTCGCGAAGGCGCTCCACAAGCCCGTCGAAGAGCTCGTCGTGTCGGTGTTGAACCGGCCGCGCCACGAGCAGTTGATCGCCGACATCCGCGAGACCGGTGCCGGGACGCGTCTCATGAGCGACGGCGACGTCGCGGGCGGGATCAACGCCGCACGCCACGACGCGCGAACGGACCTGTGCGTCGGCGTCGGCGGCAGCCCTGAGGGCATCGTGACGGCGTGCGCCATCAAGGCGCTTGGAGGCCACATACAGGGCCGGATGTGGCCGCGCGACGACGAGGAGCGGCAGAAGGGCATCGATGCCGGGCTCGCGATGGATCAGGTGCTCGAAGCCGACGACATGGTCAGCGGCAACAATACGATCTTTGTCGCGACCGGAGTCACCGACGGCGCTCTCGTCGCCGGTGTGAAGCGTCAGGGCGGTTATCTGTATACGGAGAGTGTGGTCCTGCGAGGACACTCCGGCACGCTGCGACGCATCTCGAGTGATCACCTCGAGTCGAAGTGGCTTTAAGCCGGTGCGTGCGATACTGGATGCATGAGCGACAACTCGGAGACGACCCCGTCAGACGGCGCGCGCGCCGTCGTGGCGGATGCGAAGGATCCGGCCAGACGCCCTGACGTCCTCTTCCGCGTGCGCCGCCCCGCGGGGACCGAGCCCAGCATCTGGTGGTCGATCGGCGGATTCGTCTTCGTGTCGGTCGGCGTGCTCGTCTCGCTCAATCTGATTCCGGGCTGACCTCCTCCGCGGCAAGCAGTTCCGGCGCGGATACACGCCGCACGGGAGCATCGATCGCACCGGGTGAATCGGTGTGCGCAAGCTTCGACGCATCGATTCCGGGGAACCGGCGCGCCGTCACCAGCACCCGGGACTCCAACGACCCCACGAGGTTGTTGTACGTGTCCACGGTGCGTTCGATGGCGCGACGCATGTCGCTCGCGTGTCCGCCGAGAGTGCCGAGTCGGTCGTAGAGCTGATTGCCGAGGTCGAAGAGCGTCCGCGCTTCTTCCGACACCTCCTGTTGCGTCCACGCGAACGCAACCGTCTTGAGCACAGCCCACAGGTTCACCGGGGAGGCGAGCGCGACGCGCTTGCCGAAGGCGTACTCGAGCAGCGCGGGATCTTCGGCGAGCGCCGCGGAGAGCACCGACTCGCTCGGGATGAAGCAGACGACGAACTCCGGGCTCGCGTCGAGGCCCGCCCAGTACGCCTTCTTCGCGAGCGCGTCGACGTGTGCCCGCACCGCCCTGACGTGCTTCTGGAGCAGGGCGCTGCGGCGCGCGGCCTCCTCGCCGACGGCGGTGACAGGAATCGCTTCCGCATCGAGGAAGGCCTCGAGCGGCGCCTTGGCGTCGACCGCGATCGACGTGCCGCCGGGAAGATGCACGAGCATGTCCGGTCGCCCGGATCCCGCGTCGGACGTGATCGACGACTGCTCATCGAAGTCGACGCGCGCGAGCAGACCCGCCGACTCGACGATCCTGCGCAGCTGCGTTTCGCCCCACACTCCGCGGGAGACGTTGGACCGCAACGCCCCGGCGAGCGACTCCGTCGTGGCGCGCAGCTGCTCGTCGATCTTCTGCGCGCTGCGCAACTGCTCGCTCACCTGCCCGAACTGTTCGGTGCGTTCGCGCTGCATCTCGTCGACGCGCTGCTGCATCCGGTGCAGCGTTTCACGGACGGGGGAGAGCGCCTGAAGGACCGCGTTCTCGCGGCTCTGCCGTTCGACCTGCTCGTGGCGCTCCGCGCGGTCGCGCTCCAGCGCTTCCGCCGTGCGTCGCTCTTGGCGTTCGAGCGCGGCGCGCAACTCGCGTGCCTCGGCGGTCGCGCTCGCCGCCTCGGCCTCAGCCGATGACGCCCGAGCGGCCCGCGCGAACCAGCCGACCGCCACGCCGACACCGATGCCGATCAGCACCATGAGTACCCAGATCACGTCCATGGGTCCACTCTCGCGCCGACCACCGACAAACGTGAGCGGCGCCCCGCGGTGCGGGGATTCTCATCGCGGGGCGCGTCGTCACACGGTCTGGCCGCTGTGCCGTCCTTCGCCGACCTCTTCGAGGAGCTTCGCGTTGAAGGCAGGGAGGTCGTCGGGGGTCCGGCTCGAGACGAGCCCCTGATCGACGACGACCTCTTCGTCGACCCAGGTCGCGCCGGCGTTGCGAAGATCCGTGCGCAGGCTGGGGAAGCTCGTCATCGTGCGTCCGTCGACCACGTCCGCCTCCACGAGGATCCAACCCCCGTGGCAGATCACGCCGACGGGCTTGTGCTCGGCGAAGAAGCCGCGCGTGAAGGCCACCGACGGAGTGTCCATGCGGATCGCATCGGCGTTGACGACGCCGCCCGGAAGCACGAGGGCGTCGAAACCATTCGGCGACGCATCGGCGGAGACGAGGTCGACAGCCTGGACGTGGCCGTTCTTTCCCGTGACCTCACCAGGCTCTGGCGCCACCATCGTCAGCTGCGCTCCCGCGGCGGCCAGGGCCTGCCAGGGGCTCGTCAACTCGCTGTCTTCGTAGCCGTTGGTGGCCAGGAACGCGACCCTGGCCTGACTCAGTTCCATCATCTGTGTTTCCTCCCTGACATCGATCGACTCGTCCGCGCCGCCGGTCGGGCGGCGTCGGGACGTCACGCCCGGTCGGCGAGACGATCCTCGCCCTGGTGCTCGGCGCAATGTGCACAGCAGAAGATGCGCTCGCCTGCCTGCAC
>JAJYSF010000280.1 GCA_021793715.1 Actinomycetes bacterium | reverse complement strand
TGTTGTGCTCCGCCAGGGGGAAGACATCGGCTCGGACGGTGACATGGCGCACGCCGTCTCCGACCTGCTCCCGATAGGTGTCTGCTGCCGCGTCGATGACCGCCTGGAGCTTCTCGGTCAGGTCCTTCGCCTGGGCCGCGGTCATCGGGACCCCCGAGGTCGTGGCGATGCTCGCGTCGCGCCACTCGGTCGGCTCGCGGTCGATGCGCGTGGTGAAGAACTGCATCGCCTCGTCATAGCGGTGCCGCAGCAGTTCCGCGACGGCGAGCTGCATCGCCGCTTCCCCGGCAGGCGAGCCCTTCACGGCCTCGTCGGAGACGGTGACGCCGCCGGGGGTGCGCCTCCACCAGCGCTCCCGTCCTGAGGGCTGCTCCGTGTCCTCCTGGATCAGCCCGTGACGAGCGAGTGTGCGGAGGTGATAGCTCGTGGCGCCCGAGGACTCGTCGAGGGCGGCCGCGAGGGTGCTCGCGGTCTGCGGTCCACGCTGGCTGAGGGCCTCGTAGATCTTCACTCGCAGGGGGTGGCCGAGCGCGCGCAGCGCCCCGGCGTCCAGCACCCGGTGCTTGCGCTGCGGCCCTGGTTCGTCGTTCGTGCTCATATCGCAAAGATATCATTGCAAAGCAATCTATGCAAAGAAGTCTTTGCAATCGATGGTCGGTCTCCTCGCTGAGAGGCCTGACATCTGGCGCACGTTCCGCGGCGCCCGCGCCGAATCGGCGGCGGCGGCGCTTCGGAGTAGGTTGGTCAGGTGCGCGCAGAGTCCAGATCGACGGTTTTCTTGATCGGACTGCTGACGCTCATCCCCCCGCTGGCGATCGACTTCCATCTGCCGTCGATGCCGCGGATGACGGCGGATCTCGGCACGACCGACTCCGCCGCGCTGATGACAGTGAGCGCGTGTTTCCTCGGTTTCTGCATCGGCCAGCTCGTGATCGGCTCCGTCAGCGACCGCGTCGGCAGACGCATGCCGCTGCTCGTGGGTACCATCGCGTTCTCGCTGTCGTCCTTCGCCTGCGCGCTCGCCCCGTCGGTCGAGCTGCTCCTCGCGCTCCGGACGTTGCAGGGGATCGCGGGATCCGCGGCTCTCGTGATCGCGCGCGCCATCGTTCGAGATCTCTTCACCGGCATCGAGGCGGCGCGCGTGTTCTCGGCGCTCGGGGCCATCACGGTCATCGCTCCCATCCTCGGACCCCCGCTCGGCGGACTGCTCCTGCTGTGGACCGACTGGCGGGGCCTGTTCGCGGCGCTGGGGATCGCGGGGCTCGCGCTCGCGGCGATGGTGTGGATCTGGATCCCCGACACGCTGCGCGTCGAACACCGCACGGCGGGCGGCGTGGCCGGGCCGCTGCGTCAGTACGCGGTCGTGCTGTCGCGGTCGCCGTTCACGGCCGTCGTGCTCGCGAACGGTTTCGCCGCGCTGTCGCTCTTCATGTACGTGTCGATGGGTTCGCACGTGCTGCAGAACGAGTACGGGCTGAGCGCGCAGGGGTACTCGCTCGTCTTCGCGGGCGGCGCGCTGGGAATGCTCGTCGCCACGCAGGCCAACCGGGTGCTGCTCGCACGCGGCGTGGCCGTGCGGACGCTGGTGATTCTCACCGTCTCGGCGGCGGTCGTCGGATCCGTGCTCGTAGCGCTCGCGGCGCTCGCCGGCGCGCCCCGGTGGGTGCTCATCGGCGCGGTCGTCATCGCTGTGATGCCGCACGGCGCAACCGTCGCGAACATGTTCTCGATCGGTCTGTCGCCGTTCGCCCGCGGCGCGGGAACCGCATCCGCGCTGCTCGGGTCGCTCCAGTTCGCGTTTGGTGGGATCGTGCCGCCGATCATCGCGGCACTCGCGGGGGCGGACGCCATCGTGATGGGTGTCACGATGGCCTCGACGACGGTCGTCGCACTCGCGATCCTCGTCGTCTGGGTTCGGCCGCGCCCGGCTGCGCCATAGTGCGGTTCCGAGCGCTCAGTACGACGCGCGCTCGGAACCGTCCGCATCGTCGATGAACGTCGCCGCGAGGGCCTCCGAGCCGCGGGCGGCGAGGCCGACGTCGGCACCGACGAGCAGGAAGGCCGCGCCCGCGTCGACATAGCCGCGCGCCGCGTCGGGGGCGAAGGCGTTGACGCCGACCGGGGTTCCGGCGGCGGCGGCCCCCTCGAACGCGCGGCCGACCGCGGCGGTCACGTCGGGGTGAGTCTGCTGCCCGATCAGTCCCATCGACGCGGCGAGGTCGCTCGGGCCGACGAAGACGCCATCCACACCGTCGACAGCGGCGATCTCACGCGCGTTGTCGACGCCGGTCGCCGTCTCGATCTGCACGATCACCGCCACGTGCTCGGCGGCGTTCTGCAGATAGTCGTCCACGCGGTTCCAGCGGCCGGAGCGCGCGAGCGCGTTGCCGACGCCGCGGTTCCCCCGCGGCGGGTAGGACGCGTGTCGGACGGCCTGTTCCGCCTCCTCGGCGTTCGAGACCATCGGCACCATGATCGTCTGCGCACCGAGGTCGAGCACCTGCTTGATCCACACTGCGTCGTTGGCCGGCACACGCACGACCGTCGTGACGTCGTAGGCGGCCGCCGCCTGCAGTTGCAGTTGCACGGACTCGAGCGTGTTCGGTCCGTGCTCCATGTCGATCAGCAGCCAGTCGAGCCCGGACCCCGCCATGATCTCTGCCATGACGGGGGATCCGGAGCACACCCAGCCGCCGAACAGCGCGCGGTCGGATCCCGCGAGGCGGTGCCGGAGGGTCGGGGTCAGGTGAAGCGACATGCGATCGTTCCCATCGGTCCGTAGTCGGCGAGCACGGTGTCGCCCGGGTGCACCCACATCGGGCGGGTGAAGCTTCCCGCGAGCACGATCTCGCCCGCTTCGAGCGCATCGTCGTGCTGCGCGAGCTTGTCGGAGAGCCAGGCGACGCCCATCGCGGGGTGGTTGA
>JAJYSF010000279.1 GCA_021793715.1 Actinomycetes bacterium | reverse complement strand
TGAGCAGGCCTGCGAACACCGCCGTGACGGGCGCGGGCGCGGTCGGGTACGAGTCCGGCAGCCAGAAGGACAGCGGGAACACGGCGGCCTTGATCGCGAACCCGAGCAGCAGCATGATGTGCAGCATCATCTGCACGTTCGGTGGGATCTCCTGCATGCGCTCGGCGATCTGGGCCATGTTGACCGTGCCGAGGGCGCTGTAGATCATGGCGATCGCCGAGAGGAAGATGATGCTCGACACAAGCGAGACGACGATGTAGACAGTGCCGGTGCGGATCCGCGACTCGGTGGAGCCGAGCGTGATGAGCACGTACGACGCGACGAGCAGCATCTCGAAGCCGACGTAGAGGTTGAACAGGTCGCCCGCGATGAAGGTGTCGAAGATGCCCGCGGCGAGGATGAGGTAGGACGGGTGGAAGATCGACACCGGCGTGTCCTCGTCGCCGTCAGCGGCGCCCTGTCCGACCGAGAAGAGCAGAACCGCGAGGAGCACGATGCTCGACACCGCCACGAGCAGTGCCGCGAGGCGGTCGACGTACAGGACGATTCCGAAGGGCAGCGGCCAGCCACCGACCGACACGGCGAGGGGCGTGCCGAGATCGACCGCCACCAGCATCACCAGCGCGAGCACGAACGTCGCCGACAGCGTGATGACCGACACGGCCACCTGCGCCCGGCTACGACGACCCAGGAGCAGCGTGAGGGCCGCGCCGAAGAGCGGCAGGATGACGAAGAGCGGAACGAGCAAGCTCACGATCGGCCCTCGTCCCCGCGAATGATGTCGTGCGACGACGTGACGGGCTTCGCGGTCCCGGGAGCGAACTCGGTCGTCTCCTCGTCTTCTTCTTCGGCGTCCTCTTCTTCGACGTCGAGCACGTCCTCCGTCTCGACGGCGCGCTCGCGCAGTGCGATGTCTTCCTCGTCGTCGACCACGGTGTCTGCCTCGCCGAGCTGCCAAGACCGGTAGATGAGCGCGAGGAGGAACGCGCTGACGGCGAAGGTGATGACGATCGCGGTGAGCGTGAGCGCCTGCGGCAGCGGATCGCTGGTGCCCTCGGCCCCCGCGAACGCCGCTTCTCCGGGGAAGCCCAGTGAGATGAGCAGCAGCAGGTTCGTCGCGTTGCCGAGGAGCAGGAACCCGATCAGCACGCGCGTCAGGCTGCGCTCGAGCATCGAATAGACGCCGCACGCATACAGCACGGCCATCACGACGACCAGGGTGCCCGAGATGCTCACAGTCGCGCTCCCTCCTTGGCCATGCCTTCCGTGATCTGGCGGTCGACCTCGGCGCCGAGCGAGCGCAGCACGTCGAGCACGAGGCCGACGACGACGAGGTAGACGCCGATGTCGAAGAACGTCGACGACACGAACTCGATGTGTCCGAACACGGGGATGTCGGCCTCCCAGACGGCGCGCGTGAGGGGTTCTGCGCCGAAGAACATCGGGGCGACCGCCGTGCCGACGGCGATGAGCATGCCGGCGCCCAGCATGTAGCCCGCGTCGGTGGGCGCCGCGATGCCGAGCTCGTAGCGCCCTCCCGCGACGTAACGCATGACGAGGGCGAGTCCGGCAACGAGGCCGCCCGCGAACCCGCCCCCCGGCAGGTTGTGGCCGGCGAAGAGCAGGAAGATGGAGATGACGATGATCGTGTGGAACAGGATCCGCACGATGACCTCGAGGATCATCGAGCGCGACTCCGAGGCCATCGACGTCCCGCCGACGAGCCAGGCCCGCTGTCCGTACCGCGTCTCGCTCGTCTGGAACCGCAGACCCTCGGTCGTCTCGACGAGCGGGCGTCGGCGTGCGGCGCGCCGGACGCCGGACGGGAGTCGCTCGCGGATCGTGTCGCGTACCGCAGAGATCCGGTCTCCGCGCGCGGTGATGAACACGAGAGACGCGACGCCGGTCGCCGCGAGGACGAGGACGCTCAGCTCGCCCATCGTGTCCCACCCACGCAGGTCGACGAGCGCGACGTTGACGACGTTCTGTCCGTGGCCGATCTCGTATGCCATCTCGTTCCAGTCGGCCGAGATGGGCGGTTGGATCCGCGCGCCCGCCGCGACGATCACGAGGATCGCCATCGTGACGCCGACGCCGGCACCGATCACGGCCCGGAGCACGCGCGATCCCGACCCGTTGTGACTGCCGAGACGCGACGGGATCCGCCGCAGCACGAGCGAGAAGGCGATGAGCATCACCGTCTCAATGAGCACCTGTGTGACCGCGAGGTCGGGGGCGCCGCTCGTGCCGAATAGCACGACCATGCCGAGCCCCGTCACCGAGACCAGCACGACGCCCGTGAAGCGCTTCTGCGCGCGCACACCCGCGATGCCCGCGACGATCATCAGCACGGCGGCGACGGGCTGCACCGGATGCTGCCAGGTGTCGACGAGCACGGTCCATCCCTCGCCCGTGAGCAGCGTCGCCGCCTCGGCGGCGATGAGCACGATGAAGATCGTGCCGACGTAGATCGGCAGGGATCCGCTCTGAGTCGTGCGCGTGACGAGCACGGCAAGTCGATCGACGGCGCGCGTCACGATGTAGTAGACGTCGTTCGCCTGGAAGGGCAGCAGACGCGGACGGCGGTGCCACTTCGTGCGCTGGAGGAGCCAGAAGATCGCAGCGCCGACGGCGAGCGCGACCGCTGAAAGTCCGAGCGCCGGTTCCCATCCGTGCCACAGCGCGAGGTGGTAGTTGCCGTCGCCGACCGTGTCGGCGTAGCCTTCGAGAATCCCGCCCCACCAGCTGGCGGTGACCCCGGCGGCCGCCGTCGCCGCCGCGAGCGCGAGGGGGCTCGCGACGAAGCCCATCGGCGCTCCGGGCCACGCGACGTCGGCGACGGCGCGCCCGTCGTCATCCTTCTTGCGCGCGAACGCTCCCCACACGAAACGCGCGGCGTATGCCGCGGTCAGCATGGATCCGATCGGAA
>JAJYSF010000278.1 GCA_021793715.1 Actinomycetes bacterium | reverse complement strand
GTGCCGAAGTTCCCCTGCCCGAGCGCCATCGGGTAGCGCATTGACCACGACTGTACGAGACGCACGAGAGTGTCGTAGATCGCGCTGTCGCCGTGGGGGTGCAGCTTCCCCATGACGTCGCCGACGACACGAGCGCACTTCGAGAACGACTTGTCGGGGCGGTAGCCGCCGTCATACATGCCGTAGATCACGCGGCGGTGCACGGGCTTCAGGCCGTCGCGCACGTCGGGCAGCGCGCGCCCGATGATGACGCTCATCGCGTAGTCGAGATAGCTGCGCTGCATCTCGGACTGCAGGTCGACCTGGTCGATGCGCCCGTGGTTGTGGCTGGCGTTGATGTCGGGACGTTCTTCGTCAGTCATGTTCTCTGTCTCTCAAACAAGTCGCGTCGTCGATCAGATGTCGAGGAAGCGAACGTCCTTCGCGTTGCGCTGGATGAAGCTGCGTCGCGACTCGACGTCCTCTCCCATCAGCACCGAGAAGATTTCGTCGGCCGCCGCGGCATCATCGATCGTCACCTGCCGCAGGGTGCGCGTCTCGGGATCCATGGTCGTCTCCCACAGCTCGTGGGCGTTCATCTCACCAAGACCCTTGTACCGCTGGATGCCGCCCTCATTGCTCTTCGGCAGACGCCAGCCGCGCGCCTGCCCCGCCTCGATGAACGTGTCGCGCTCGCGATCGGAGTAGACGTACTCGTGCTCTGCGTTCGTCCACTTGAGCCGGTACAGCGGCGGCATCGCGAGGAACACGTACCCGGCCTCGATGAGCCCGCGCATGTACCGGAACAGCAGCGTCAGCAGCAGCGTCGTGATGTGCTGACCGTCGACGTCCGCGTCCGTCATCAGCACGATCTTGTGATAGCGCGCCTTCTCGATGGCGAAGTCCGGCCCGATCCCCGTGCCGAACGCCTGGATCATCGCCTGCACTTCCTTGTTGGCGAGCGCCTTGTCGAGGCGTGCGCGCTCGACGTTCAGGATCTTGCCGCGCAACGACAGGATCGCCTGCGTCGTCGGGTTGCGGCCGTCCACGGCGGATCCGCCGGCCGAGTCGCCCTCGACGAGGAAGATCTCCGAGATCGACGGATCCTTGCTCGTGCAGTCCTTGAGCTTGTCGGGCATCGCGGCCGACTCGAACACGCTCTTGCGTCGTGCCGTCTCACGCGCCTTGCGTGCCGCCAACCGGGCGCTCGCGGCGTCGATCGCCTTGCGGATCACGTTCTTCGCATGCTGCGGGTTGCGCTCGAACCAGTCGCCCAGCTCCTCATTCACAATGCGATGGACGTAGCCACGCGCCTCGGTGTTGCCGAGCTTGGTCTTGGTCTGGCCCTCGAACTGCGGTTCGGAGAGCTTCACCGAGATCACCGCGGTGAGCCCCTCGCGCACGTCATCACCCGTGAGGTTGTCGTCCTTCTCCTTGAGCAGACCGTTCGTCCGCGCGTAGCGGTTCATCAGCGCGGTGAGCGCGGAACGGAAGCCCTCTTCGTGCGTTCCGCCCTCATGCGTGTTGATCGTGTTCGCGTACGTGAACACGTTCTCGCTGTACGAGGTGGTCCACTGCATCGCCACCTCGAGGGCGATCTTGCGGTCGGAGACCTCGGATTCGAAACTGATGATCTCGTCATGCACGCGTTCGGCGCGGCGCGCATTGTTGAGGTAGTCGACGTAGTCCATCAGCCCGCGCTCGTACAGGAAGACATCCTGACGCTGCTGCGACTCCGGAGCGCCCTCCTCCGTCTCGACCTCTTCGGTCGAGGTCGGACGCGCGTCGTAGAGCTCGATCTTCAGGCCCTTGTTGAGGAAGGCCATCTGCTGGAAGCGCGTGCGCAGCACTTCGTATTCGAAGTCGACGGTCTCGGTGAAGATGTCGGGGTCCGGCCAGAAGGTGATGGCGGTGCCGGTCTCGTCGGTCGTCTCGCCCTTCTCGATGGGCGCCGTCGGGTGGCCGCCCTCGGTGTACGTCTGTCGCCACACGTGACCATCGCGCTTGATGACCGCGTCGAGGCGGGTCGAGAGGGCGTTCACAACCGAGGATCCGACGCCGTGCAGTCCGCCGGAGACGGCATATCCGCCGCCACCGAACTTGCCACCGGCATGCAGAACGGTCAGGACGACCTCGAGGGTCGACTTGCCTTCCTTCTTGTTCTCGGCGACCGGGATTCCTCGCCCGTTGTCCTCGCAGCGGATGCCGCCGTCCTCGAGGAGGGTGACGGTGATGGTGTCGCAGTAGCCGGCGAGCGATTCGTCGACCGAGTTGTCGACGATCTCATAGACGAGGTGGTGCAGGCCGCGCGGCCCCGTGGAGCCGATGTACATGCCCGGACGCTTGCGCACCGCCTCGAGCCCCTCGAGCACCTGGATGTCATCTGCGCCGTAATCGTTCGTGACCTTGTGATGAGGGGTCTCGCTCGTCATAAAGGTGATGCTCCTTGTGGTCTTCGTCGCGACCACCAGCTTACCCGGTCGGGCCTCCAGAAACGACGTAACAGGCCCTCTAACGCGATAAAAAGACCTCAGATAGGGTCGGACCCGTCTCAGCCGTAGGTATCGCGCGGTCCGCGCCCCTGAACGCGCCTGAATCCGTGTTTCCAGGTGGGGACCTCCGGGCCGAAGAAGCGGATCTCTTCCACACCCGCGTCCGGGTACAGCTCGATGATGCGCGTGAGAAAGTTCGCGCGCATGAGGTGCATCTGCTTGCTGCGCGCCGTCGAGTCGCACCGCACGACGACGAGGCCGCGCGCGAACGTCTCGATGTGCGAGTGCTCCGCGTTGTCACTGCCGGCGATCTCTTCCCAGTTCAACGCGAGGTCCTCGCGCTCGAGCTGCGGCGCCCATCCGCTCGCGGTCGTCAGCGCGGAGATCGCATCGCCGAGCGTCCCGGGATCCCGCCCCTTCGCGAACGGCTGGCTCCCGTCCGGATCGATCCGGACGGGAG
>JAJYSF010000277.1 GCA_021793715.1 Actinomycetes bacterium | reverse complement strand
GGTAAAGGGGCGTGCGATACGGCCGCCTGACGATCGAGCGCGACGACGAAGACCGCCTCGTGCTGAGGACGACGGACCGCGCCGTCATCGCGGAGGTCGCGCGCAACAAACGCATCCAGAACCTGCTCGTCGGGCACCCGGATCCGGACACCTTCGTCATCGATGCGTGGGCGCGCGGGCAGATCAAACAGGAGCTGCTGAAGATCGGCTGGCCCGCCGAGGACCTCGCTGGCTACACACCGGGCACGCCGCACGAGATCGTGCTGGACGAGTCCGACTGGCATCTGCGCCCGTACCAGCAGCAGGCGGTCGACACGTTCGCCGAAGACGGCTCCGGCGTCGTCGTCCTCCCCTGCGGCGCCGGCAAGACGCTCGTGGGCGCCGGAGCGATGGCGCAGACCAAGACGACGACCCTGATCCTGGTGACGAACACGGTCTCGGCCCGGCAGTGGCGCGACGAGCTGCTGCGCCGCACGATGCTGACCGAGGACGAGATCGGCGAGTACTCGGGACAGATCAAGGAGATAAAGCCGGTCACGATCGCGACCTACCAGATCCTCACCGCGAAGCGGAAGGGCGAGTACGCCCACCTCGACGTGCTCGACGCGCTCGACTGGGGCCTCATCATCTACGACGAGGTGCACCTGCTGCCGGCACCCGTGTTCAAGCTCACCGCGGATCTGCAGGCGCGCCGGCGCCTCGGGCTGACCGCGACGCTCGTGCGCGAAGACGGCCGCGAAGGCGATGTGTTCAGCCTCATCGGCCCGAAGCGCTACGACGCCCCGTGGCGCGAGATCGAGCAGCAGGGATACATCTCCCCCGCCGCCTGCTACGAGGTGCGCGTCGACCTGCCGGCCTCCGACCGCCTCGAGTACGCCGCGGCCGCCGACGACCAGCGGTACCGCCTGGCTGCGACGGCGCCGGCCAAGATCGACGCCGTGCGCGAGATCGTCGAGCGGCACAGGGGCGAGCGGATCCTCGTCATCGGGCAGTACCTCGACCAGCTTCAGGCACTGAGCGATGCGCTCGACGCGCCCCAGATCACCGGATCCACGCCCGTCGACGAGCGGGAGCAGCTCTTCCAGGCGTTCCGCGAGGGATCCCTCGACCTCATCGTCGTCTCGAAGGTCGCGAATTTCTCCGTCGACCTCCCCGAAGCATCGGTCGCGATCCAGGTCTCCGGATCCTTCGGCTCACGCCAGGAGGAGGCCCAGCGCCTCGGCCGCCTGCTGCGGCCGAAGGAATCGAACCACACAGCCAGCTTCTACACGCTCATCGCGCGCGACACGGTCGACCAGGACTTCGCGCAGAACCGCCAGCGCTTCCTGGCGGAGCAGGGCTACAGCTACACAATCCTCGACACGAGCGACGTCGCCGCGTAGGCGCCCGCGCTCACCGCATGCGGCGGGAGAGCTCGTGGGCGTGCGCCAGCAGCGCGCGCCCCAGTTCGGCGCGGCGCGCGGCGTCGAAGCGGAACTCGACGCCCGTGATACTGAGCGCCCAGTCCGGTCGGCCCGACTTCGACAGGACCGCGGCGCCCATCCCCCAGCTGCCCTCGACGATGAGCCCGGGGTTGACCGAATAGCCCCGGTCGCGCGTCTCGGCGATCCGTGCACGCAGCGGTGCGGAACCGTGCGCGGGCCCCCAGCGCCCCGCGAGGGTGTCGCCGGTGCGCGCGAGGTACGCATCGCTTTCCGCGGCTGGCAGCAGCGCCAGGATCACCAGGCCGGCGGAGGCGACGCCGAGCGGGAACCGCACGCCTTCGCTCAGCACGTGCGAGCGGATCGGGAACGCGCCGTCCTCGTGCACGAGGCACACCGTTTCGTCCCCGCGCCGCATCGAGAAGAACGCGCTCTCCTCCGTCTCGAGCGCGAGGGCGTGCACGACGTCGCGCGAGCGCTCCGCGACGTCGTAGCGCTCCGCCGCAACCGCCCCCATGAGGAACAGTTCCGGCCCCGGGAACCAGCGCCCGGTCACCGGATCCTGGTCGACGAGCGCCTCCGCCTTCAGCGCCGTCAGCAGCCGGTGCACCGTCGGCCGCGTCAGGCCGGATTCGGCGACGAGGTGCGTCATGCGCGCGCCGCCGCGTTCGCCCTGCGCCGTGACGAGTCGCATCAGGAGGGCGGCGCGCGCCACCGACTGCGTGCCGCGCGGAGATCCGGTGTCCATATGATGGACACTACCGTCCACTCATTCCGCATGGCGAGCGATTCTGGACCTTCTGCCCCACGGGGCGCAGAGTGGGGCGCAGGACCGACCCACGAAGGAGTGACCAGGTGATCGACAAACAGATCGCGACAGCCGCCGAGGCGGTCTCCGACATTCCCGACGGCGCGAGCCTCGCGGTCGGTGGTTTCGGACTGTCCGGAAACCCGATGACGCTCATCGAAGCGCTGCTGGAGCAGGGGACGACGGATCTGTCCATCGCCTCGAACAATTGCGGCACCGACGACTGGGGCCTCGGACTGCTGCTGAACGCCAAGCGGATCCGGAAGATGACCTCGTCGTACGTCGGCGAGAACCGCGAGTTCGAGCGGCAGTTCCTGTCCGGCGAGCTGGAGCTCGAGCTGACGCCGCAGGGCACGCTCGCCGAGAAGCTCCGCGCGGGTGGATCCGGGATCGCCGCGTTCTACACGCGCACCGGGGTCGGCACGCAGGTGGCCGAGGGCGGGCTGCCGCAACGGTACGCCGACGACGGATCCGTCGCGCAGCCCTCGCCGCAGAAGGAGGTGCGCCTGTTCGACGGCAAGGAGTTCGTCCTCGAGGAGGCGATCGCGACCGACTTCGCGCTCGTGCACGCCGCCAAGGGCGACCGCCACGGCAACCTCGTCTTCCGCAGGGCGACGCGCGCGTTCAGCCCGCTGTGCGCGATGGCGGGCCGCATCTGCATCGCGCAGGTCGAGGAGCTCGTCGAGCCCGGCGAGATCGACCCGGACGA
>JAJYSF010000276.1 GCA_021793715.1 Actinomycetes bacterium | reverse complement strand
CCGATCTGTTGCGGCCGCGCTCGGCGCGCTTCGCCTCGCGGGCGGGCGCGAAGCTGCGGATCTGCTTGCGCAGCACCGCCATGCGCGTGCGGATGCGGCGGCGGTCAAGCTCGATCTTCGTCTCACCCGGGCCGCGGGACCCCATGCCCGCGCCGGCGGCGCCGACCTGGCCACCGGCCTGACGGCTCATCGATTCACCCCAGCCGCGCAGTCGCGGCAACAGGTACTCGAGCTGGGCGAGCTCCACCTGCGCCTTGCCCTCGCGGGTCTTGGCGTGCTGAGCGAAGATGTCGAGGATCACCGCGGTGCGATCGATCACCTTGACCTTGACGACGTCCTCGAGCGCGCGACGCTGACTCGGCGCGAGTTCCGTGTCGGCGATGACGGTGTCCGCCCCGACCGCGTTCACGACGTCTCGCAGTTCCTCGGCCTTGCCGCGACCAACATAGGTCGCCGGATCCGGGTGCGGACGACGCTGCAGCATACCGTCGAGAACGACGGATCCCGCGGTCTCGGCGAGCGCCGCGAGTTCACGGAGGGAGTTCTCGGCGTCGAGCTGCGAGCCGGTGGAGTAGATGCCGACGAGGACGACGTTCTCCATCCGCACCTGACGGTATTCGACCTCGGTGATGTCCTCGAGCTCGGTGGAGAGGCCCCCGACGCGGCGGAGCGCGTGGCGGTCGGCGAGATCCCATTGCTCGTCGTCGACGACGACGGATTCGGCGGACTGCAGCGCCTGTGCGGCGCCGAAGATGCGCGCCTCGCCGCGCGAACGGTCGCGGGCGAGGATCCGTTCGACGACGTCGTCGGTCTCGATGTCGGGGTGGTTCTCAGCGCCTGTGGTGTCGGGCACGAGGGTCCTTTCGCGGATGGTCAGCCCCCCAGTTTATCGCGAGAACGGCCTGCATGGGCAGGTACCGCGAGGCCGCGCGCTCCGGTAGGCTCGCCGCCTATGGCGGATCACTATTTCAGCGCGGCACCCGCAAGCCCTGAACAGACCCGCCGGCTCCGTGTGACGCTCGATGGACGCGACGTCGAGGTCACCACGGCGAACGGCGTCTTCAGCCCTGATCGTATCGACCGAGGCACCGGCGTTCTGCTGTCGAACTCCCCCGACGCGCCGCCCGGCGGCGATTTCCTCGACCTCGGGTGCGGCTGGGGCGCGATCTCTCTGACACTCGCGATGCAGGCGCCGCACGCACGCATCTGGGCCCTCGACGTCAACGAGCGCGCGCTCGACCTCGTGCGGCGCAACGCGGAGGCCCTCGGCCTCGACAATGTTCGCGCGGTGACCGCCGATGAGATCCCCTCGGACGTCGCCTTCCGGACGATCCGGTCCAACCCGCCGATCCGCATCGGCAAGCCGGCCCTCCATGAGCTCCTCGAGGCGTGGATCCCCCGTCTCGATCGCAAGAGCGATGCCTACCTGGTCGTGCAGAAGAACCTGGGCAGCGACTCCCTGCAGCGCTGGATGGACGCGACATTCACCGCCGATTTCTCCACCCGCCGCCACGCGACGGCGAAGGGATTCCGCGTGATCAAGGTGCGCCACCACAGCGACCCGCGCACCGGTCCGATCGCCACCAGCTGACTCCACTGGGTCGCAACGACTCGGCGAAGGGACGGGCAGGCTGGCGCACAACACCCGGCGGCTTCGCCGAGCGTCGGGGAATCCGGCCGCAACGGGCCGGATCCGCGGATTATTCGAGACGCTCGGCGAATTTCGAGATGCTCGGCGACGGGACGGGCCGCTCGTGCGTCAGCCGAGGGCGAGGGCGGTGGCGAGGCCGAGCATCAGCACCGCGACGGCGGCGTCGAGGATCCGCCAGGAGCGCGGCGAACGCATCCAGCGGGCGGCCGCGCGCGCGGCGAAGGTCAGGATCGCGAACCACACCGCGCTGCCGAGGATCGCGCCGACCGCGAAGTACCATCGCGCGTCGCCGTAGGTGGTGGAGATGGACCCGAGCAGGAGCACGGTGTCGAGGTAGGTGTGCGGGTTCAGCCACGTGATGGCGAGGCAGGTGAGCAGGGCCGGGAGCAGCGTGCCGCGCGTGCGCTGCGCGCGAGCGACGATCGTGGCGGTCGCGACGTTCCCGTACGCGGGCTCCTCCGACAACGTCACCGCGTGGGCGGAAACCTCCGCGGATCCGCCATGTGCGTGACCCTCTCCCCCGACGTCGATCGCGGATCCGCCGCGGAATGCACGCCACGCGGCCAGCAGGCCGTACCCGGCGAGGAAGACGACGCCGGCCCAGCGCGCGGCGTCGAAGAGCCACGGCACCTCCTCGACGACGACGCCGAAGCCTCCGACGCCCGCGGAGATGAGGACGACGTCGCACGCGAGGCAGACGAGCGCGAGCGCGATCGCGTGTCGCCTGCTGCCGTCGGCATGACGGATCCCCTCACGCAGGAGGAACACGTTCTGCGCGCCGGGCGCGGCGATGATCGACAGGCACAGGCCGAGGCCAGCCAAGAGAGCGGTGAGCACGCCTCCATCATTTGCCGATCCGTGCGACAATCCAAAGCAGATACGGACATTCGAAGGATGGTGAAGCAACGCTCATGTGGATCGCACCGGAGCTCGCCGAAACCGTGGCGATGATCGTCGACGAAGGATCCTTCGAACGCGCGGCGCAGCGCCTCAAGGTGTCGCCGTCTGCCGTGAGTCAGCGCCTGCGCGCGCTCGAGTCTCAACTGGGTCGCGTGCTGATCATCCGATCGCGCCCCATCCGTGCCACACCAGCGGGCGCCACCGTCGTGCGTCTCGCGCGCCAGTACGCGGCCGTCGGGCATGACGCGTCGGTCGCCCTCGGGCTCGAGCGCCAGGAGCGAATGCACGTGCCGATCGCTGTGAACGCCGATTCACTGGCGACGTGGCTGCTGCCGGCGCTCGAAGCGGTCACCCATGCGCACGACCTCACGTTCGAACTGATGCGGGAAGA
>JAJYSF010000275.1 GCA_021793715.1 Actinomycetes bacterium | reverse complement strand
AAGGTTCGAACGTTCAACTTTACGTGGAGCCTAGGAGATTCGAACTCCTGACATCCTGCTTGCAAAGCAGGCGCTCTACCAACTGAGCTAAGGCCCCGGGATCGGGTGGTGGGGCTACCAGGACTTGAACCTGGGACCTCTTCATTATCAGTGAAGCGCTCTAACCGCCTGAGCTATAGCCCCGTACGTCTCGGACCACCGGTCGTCAACCTTCAAGAGCATACCCCACGGAATCCGGCCTCTCCAATTCGTGTCTGCGTCCCGGGCGTGGCGACCCGGAATCGGCGCGGCGGCCCCCCACGCACACGAAAGCGCCCCGGGCAAAAGCCCGGGGCGCTCGCAAAGCCTCAGTTCGAGGTGAAGCCGACGAGCAGCCCGCCGGTGATCTTCACGCACATGTTGTAGATGCCGGCACCGACCGCACCCATCACGGTCACGACGATGAGATTGAGGATCGCGACGACCGAGCCGAACGCGAAGACCTGCGGCAGGCCAACAGCAGCTTCGATCGAGAGGCCGTCACTGAATCCGGCGAGGAACTCATCGACCTGGCTGATGAGGCCGGTCGACTGGATCACCAGGAACAGCAGGATGAACGAGACAAGCGTCACGATCGCGATCGCGATGGCGACCAGGAATGACAGCTTGACCGCAGACCAGAAGTCAACGTAGACGAGGCGCAGCCGCACCTGCTTCGACGACGTCTTCTGCGCCGACTTCTTCGCGAGCTTGTCCGCAACCGTGCTCATTCGTCACCTTCGGAGTTTTCGGGTTCTGGTTCGTCCTCACCCAGACCGCGCTCGCGATTTCGAGCGATGGTCAGGATGTGGTCACCCTTGTCGGGACGGGCGAACACGACTCCCATCGTGTCGCGGCCCTTCGCAGGCACCTCGGCAACGGCCGAGCGTACCACCTTGCCCTTGGCGAGAACGACGAGCACCTCGTCATCTTCTTCCACGATGAGTCCGCCGGCGAGCTCGCCGCGATCGTCGTGCAGTTTGGCGACCTTGATGCCGATTCCGCCACGACCCTGCTGGCGGTACTCGGAGATCGCCGTGCGCTTCGCCCAGCCGCCGTCCGTGACGGTGAACACGAAGGTACCGGGGCTCGCGACCGATGCGCTGAGCAATTCGTCGCCGTCTCGGAACGCCATGCCCTTCACGCCGGAGGTTGAGCGTCCCATCGGGCGCAGCGAGTCGTCCGCCGCCGGGACCTGCAGCGACATGCCCTTGCGGCTGATGAGCAGCAGGTGGTCGTCGGCATCCACGAGCATCGCGTCGACGAGCTCGTCCTCATCGCGCAGGTTGATCGCGATGATGCCGCCCTGGCGGTTCGAGTCGTACTCGGTCAGGCGCGTTTTCTTCACGAGGCCGTTGCGGGTGGCGAGCACGAGATACTCGTGATCCTCATAGCTCTTGAGCTCGATCACCTCGGCGATCTGCTCGTCGGGCCGCATTGCGAGCAGGTTCGCGACATGCAGGCCCTTGGCGTCGCGTCCCGCCTCGGGGAGCTCGTACGCCTTGACGCGGTAGACGCGGCCGGCGGTCGTGAAGAACAGGATCCAGTGGTGCGTCGTCGTCACGAAGAAGTGCTCGACCACGTCGTCTGCGCGCAGCTGTGCGCCACGCACGCCCTTGCCACCACGGTGCTGGCTGCGGTAGAGGTCGCTCCGCGTGCGCTTGACGTATCCCTCCCGCGTGACGGTGACGACGACCTCCTCCTCCGCGATCAGGTCTTCCATCGAGACGTCGCCGTCGAAGCCGTGCAGGATCTCGGTCCGGCGGTCGTCGCCGAACTTGTCGACGATGCCGGTCAGCTCGGTCTTCACGATGTCGCGCTGACGCTCTTCGGAGGCGATGATCTCCTTGAAGTCGGCGATCTTGGCCTCGAGCTCATCGGCCTCGTCGATGATCTTCTGGCGCTCAAGCGCAGCGAGGCGACGCAGCTGCATCGCGAGAATCGCGTCTGCCTGCACGTCGTCGATGTCGAGCAGGTCCTTCAGTCCCGCGCGCGCGTCGTCAACCGTCGACGAACGGCGGATCAGCGCGATGACCTCATCGAGCGCGTCGAGCGCCTTGAGGTAGCCGCGCAGGATGTGCATCCGCTCCTCCGCCTTGCGCAGACGGTAGCGGGTGCGCCGAACGATGACCTCGAGCTGATGCTCGATCCACAGCGTGATGAACCGATCGAGCGGCAGCGTGCGCGGCACCCCGTCGACGATCGCGAGCATGTTCGCGCTGAAGTTCGACTGCAGCTCGGTGTGCTTGTAGAGGTTGTTCAGCACGACCTTCGCGACCGCATCGCGCTTGAGCACGATCACGAGTCGCTGGCCGGTGCGCCCGGACGTCTCGTCGCGGATGTCGGCGATGCCCTGCACGCGTCCTTCACGCGCAAGTTCGCCGATCTTGACCGCGAGGTTGTCGGGGTTGACCTGGTACGGAAGCTCCGTCACGACGAGGCACGTGCGCCCCTGGATCTCCTCAACACCCACGACCGCGCGCATCGGGATCGAACCGCGCCCCGTGCGGTACGCCTCGTGGATCCCCTTGGTGCCGAGGATCTGCGCCCTGGTCGGGAAGTCCGGTCCCGGGATCCGCTGCATCAGCCCGGCGAGCAGCTCCTCGCGCGGGAGCTCCGGGTTGTCGAGGACCCACAGCGCACCGTCGGCCACCTCGCGCATGTTGTGCGGCGGGATGTTGGTCGCCATGCCCACGGCGATGCCGACAGATCCGTTGACGAGCAGGTTCGGGATCCGCGCGGGCAGCACGACCGGCTCCTGCTCGCGGCCGTCGTAGTTGTCATCGAAGTCGACGGTGTCTTCTTCGATGTCGCGCACCATCTCAAGCGCGATCGGAGCCATCTTCGTCTCGGTGTACCGCGGAGCCGCAGCTCCCTGGTTGCCGGGCGTGCCGAAGTTCCCCTGCCCGAGCGCCATCGGGTGATCGGA
>JAJYSF010000274.1 GCA_021793715.1 Actinomycetes bacterium | reverse complement strand
CTCGCGCGCCTCCTCGAGCAGACGTCGGGCGTTCTGACCGGCCCTGTGCACGGAAGAGGCGTTGCCGACGCTCTCGTGCGCGCCCAGCCACGCGTCACGTACCTCGACACGGAGCGGAGTCGTCGCCGCGTGGTCGAGGTACACCATGTAGTCGCTCAGAACAGGAGGTTCGTCAGGCGGGTGCGCGCCGACGTGACGCGCGGATCGGCCTGGCCCACGAGCTCGAAGATCTCGAGCAGGCGATCCTTCACGCGAGCGCGATCGTCGCCCACGGTTGCGGCGAACACGTCCAGGAGGCGGTCGAAGGCATCCTCGACGTGGCCGCCGGCGACGTCCATGTCGGCGACCGCGAGCTGAGCGTCGAGGTCTTCTGGTCGGTCGGCGGCAGCCTGCCGGGCGGTCTGCAGGTCGAGGCCCTCGATGCGGTGCAGCAAGCGGACCTGCGCCAGGCCAGCCGATGCGTCGGAGTCGCGGGGGTTCTCCTTCAGCGCCCGCTCGTACGCGTCGATCGCCGCGGCGTTGTCGCCACGCTGAATCGCGTCGTACGCCTCCTGGTGCAGCGGCGGCAGCGGCGGCTCCTCGGGCGCGACCGCGGCATCGTCCGGAGTATCCTCGACGGGGATCGTGCCGGTCACGCCCTGCTGGGCGGCGACCTCGAGCAGCTGACCGAAGATCTCGCGGACCTGCTGCTCCGGGACGGCGCCGTTGAACAGCGGCACCGGGCGTCCGCCCACGAGCGCGATCACCATGGGGATCGACTGCGCCTGGAACGCCTGCTGGATCTGCGGGTTCTGATCGACGTCGACCTTCGCCAGTACGACGCGGCCGCGCAGCTCTCGCGCAACCTTCTCGATCACGGGGCTGAGCTGTTTGCACGGCTCACACCAGTCCGCCCACAGGTCGACCACGACGGGCACCTGCTGCGAGAGCTCCAGCACCTGGGAGAACATCTGGTCGGTGACGTCCATCACCACGTCGAAGGTGCCGGACGCCTGCTGCCCTGCGGGCGCGGGGGCGCCCTCGGACGGAGCGGGACGGCGGTTTCGCAGCGATGACAGGTCGACGGCGCCGCGCAGGGCGGAACCGAGAGAGGCGTCAGACATCGATCACCTTTCGAGAGGGGGTCGGGGGCTCACTCTATTCTCCCTCGTCTTCCTCTTCGGGGAGGAGTTCACTGCCCGAGAGGGTGTCCGAGTAGCCGAGAACGCGGATCGGTTCGTCCGACGCCTTCGCCGGAACCGAGAAGAAGAGCACATTGTCGTAGGCGGTGCGCACGCCGGTCGAGGTCTCCTCCTCCCCGACGAAGTGCTGGATCTCGGGGTTGAGGTCCTTGATGATGCCGTCCTCTTCGGTCGGCCACACCGTCTCCATATCGGTCAGCGTGACTGCCACGATCGCTCCGCTGTTGAAGGTCGCGAGCGCGAGCGGATCGCTTCCACCAGCACGCTGACCGAAGCGGATCTTCGCGGTGCCCTCCGCGGTCTCGTTGAAGTTCTCGCGCGTCGAGTCGCGCTTGTCGTTCAGTGCCTGGCGGAACGGATCCGTCTCGAGGTCGAAGACATCGGCGTAGTCGCTGTCCTCGCCGTTCTCGAGCGTGTCGGCGTAGGCGTCGGCGAGCTCATCGGGCGCGACCTGCAGGAACGACGAGTCCGGCGGCACGAGCGCCGCACCGAGCCACGACGGGGCGAGTTCCGGGAGCGCTGTGCTCGCTGGGATCGCCGCCATGTACGAGACCTTGTAGTTCTCCCAGGGGCTGCGCTGCGTCGTCATGAGGATCGTCGGCGCCGTCTCGGATTCGGCGTCGCCCACAACCATGAGGGCCGAGCGTGGCCAGCCGTCGTTCGCCTGCGGCAGCAGGACGCTGACGGGGCCGTCCGGCACGACGGGAGGCAGCTTCCAGTCGTCGACGTCCTTCGCGATGTCGTAGGCCGTCTCCCGGGCCGACAGCGCAGCGCCCGTGAGCCGCTTCGACGCCATCTCCGCGTCGGCGTTGTCGTTGGCGTCTTTCATCACCTGCGACACATCGGCGACGATGCGCTCGGCCTGCGCTTCCGTGACGGCGGGCGTCTCGGCGTCGGGAGACTCCTCCGGCTCCTCCGTCGGCGTCGGTGTCGGCTCCTCGCCGAACTCGGGCCACGCCGCTGGCGAGCACGACGCGAGCATCGCGCCCGCGACGATCACCGACGGAATCGCGACGAACGCGCGCCTGCGGGACGCGCGGCCGCTGGGAGCCTTCTCGATCGGCTCGGTCTTCGGCAACTTCGGCCCCTTGCGACGCGGCCCGCGGCGACGGCGCATGTGCACGAACCCGGCGATCCAGAAGAACAGGCCGATCAGCAGAACGATGCAGCCGAGGACGATGAGGGGCCCGGCCCACGGCGCGGTCTCTTCGGACGTGGTCCACGTGACACTGATGTCGGACGGCGCCGGAGCGTTGCCGTTCGTCGCAACGAGGATGCTCATGCCCTGGGGCAACGTGAAGTCGCGCACGAGTTCGCCTTCCGCGGTGATCTCCTCGATCCACACATCTGCCGCGCGCGGGTTCCACCACACGCGCTCACCGGTGTCCTCGAACTCATTCGTCGGCTCGACGACCTCGGCCGTGACCACCGGCTCACCGGTCTCCTCGGAGGAGGCGCCCTCGGACCTCACGTGGTTGTACGCCGCGTCGGACAGCCACGAGGTCATGTCGCTCGTGCGGCCGTACGCGACGAAGATCTCTTCGTCGCCGGCCCCGGAGATCTCGATGCCCTGCTGCCCCGGGTACACCTTGAGGACGTCGGCGTCGACGACCGTGTAGGGAAGTTCCGTGTCCGGCACTTCGATCTCGCTCGTCGTCGTCTCGGCCGCTCGCAGCGAGTTCAGCTGCATCACGCCGGCTCCGACGAGCGCCGCCGCCGCGAGGAAGGCGACGACCGCCCAGACAAATCGCACGAATCACTTCTCCTCGTTCGCTCGCCCACGACG
>JAJYSF010000273.1 GCA_021793715.1 Actinomycetes bacterium | reverse complement strand
GGGATCGTGATCGACCTCGAGGTCGTGGGCACGGATCCGCGACCCGTTGAGGACGAGCGGATCCGCCAGGCTCTCGGGCTCGATGGCGAGCGCTCGGGCGGGGAGGACGGATCCGGCAATGCGTCGCTGGCGTGGATCCGCGACACGGTGCTCGCCATCCGTGCGGCGAAGGGCATGGTGCTGGATCCGTCTGACGCAGATACGCGCAGCGCCGGCAGCTTCTTCAACAACCCGATCGTCACGGAGCAGATCTCGCGGGGTCTTCCCGCGGAGTGCCCGCGGTGGCCGATCGACCCCGTTCCCGAGCTGGACCAGGTCTTCGACCTCGCCACGTGGGACGGTCAGGTCGCGCCGCCCGCGCGCCAGCCCTCGCTCGTGAAGGTGAGCGCGGCGTGGCTGATCGAGAATGCGGGGCTCGCGAAGGGCTTCGGGCTACCGGGATCCCGCGCCACGCTGTCGACGAAGCACACGCTCGCATTGACGAACCGCGGCGGCGCGTCGTCGGACGAGGTGGCGACGCTGGCGCGCTACGTCCGGACACGCGTGGCGTCGGAGTACGGCATCGAACTGAACCCCGAGCCGGTCTTCATCGGCGTCGAGCTGTAGGGGCGCGCCAGCGGGGCGTGTCGCGTCGCGCGCCAGCGGCCCCCGCAGATGGGTCGCCACACTTTGCAGGTTTGTGGACGTTGAAGTTGCATTCTCTGGCGACTCAATGGGTGCCCCCCCATATGGGTCGCCATACTTTGCAGATCTGTGGGCGCAGATGTTGCATTCTCTGGCGACCCATCACAGGGGTGGGGTCACGCGAAAGCGAGCAGCCGATGGATCCGTGACACCAGCTGCTCGGGATCCCGGAGGTCCGCGGCCGTGACGTACGTGACGCGGTAACCGAGTGACTCGAGTTCCGCACGCCGCATCTCGTCGCGTCGCCACTGCTCCGGATCCCGGTGGTAGTCGCCCTGGTATTCGACGACGAGCCGTGCTTCCCGAAAGAGCATGTCGACGCGAGCGACGAAACGTCCGCGATCGGTGATGTCGACGTTGACCTCGGGACGCGGGAGGTGCGCTTCATGGAAGATCACGCGCAGTTCAGACTCTTTCGGTGATTCACTGCGCGCGTCGCCGAGGCCGAGGGCGCGCTCGCGGCGGAGCCGCCCTGGCTTCCGGCGTCCCGCTCGTTCGTGCGCCCGGTCGAGGTCGTGGCGTGTGACGTATTCGCGCAGCAGGCGATCCGTCACGGCGACGAGGCGTGGCAGCGACAGTTCCTCGGAAAGGTCCACCCAGGTACGTTCGGGCGTTGTGACGCGAAGGCCGTGCCTCAGAGTGACGTCCTCCGGATCCAGCTGGAGGGCGCGGCCGCGCACACCGGGGCGCCGGATCCGGTTCTCCCGCGCGGGCACGCCAATGCAGAAGACCTTTTGCGCCATACGTTCGACGGGGAGCGGCAAGGGGAGTGCCCAGGCCAAAGCTGCCGTCGGGCCGGCAACGAACGCATGTGCCGGCAGCGCGTCAAGGAGGAGCCGCAGGCGTGACGGGAGGTCGTCGATGTCGCCGCGTGCGCGTGTGCCATAGAAGGGGACGGTGAGATCCCGGTGGCGGAGACGAGACCGGGAAACTCCGTGCGTGATCGCGTCGGAAACGGTGAACGCCGCGGCGAGGTCCTTCGGGAGCAGGTTGTTCGACATGACGTCGATCATGCGCACGCGCAGCACGCTCAGAGCCGGTTATCCACCGCCCGCGTGCGCCAACGTGCCCTGTGGACGTGCGAACCCATCCCCACACCCGATGGGTCGCCACACTTTGCATCCCCTGAGCCCGTTCACGTGCCATCTCTGGCGACCCATGCCAGTCAGCCCCGCTGGGTCGCCAGACATTGCAGGTTTATACCCGGCTCAGTTGCAAACTGTGGCGACCCATCAGGGGTACGCGCACTGGGTCGCCAGAGTTTGCAGCGTACGAAGCCGTGCGGCTGCAAACTCTGGCGACGCTCAGCTCGCGCTACGCGAACAGCGCCTGGAGGCGTTCGATGCCCTCGCGCAGCTGGTCGTCGCCGAGCGCGTAGCTCAGTCGCAAGTATCCGCTGGGGCCGAACGCCTCGCCCGGAACGACAGCGACCTCGGCCTCGTCGAGGATCAGGTCGGCGAGCTCGAGCGTCGTGTCGACACGACGCCCCTTCCACTCCCGGCCGAGCAGACCCCGCACGTCGGGGTAGACGTAGAAGGCACCCTCAGGCGTCGGCACGGACACGCCCTCGATCTTCGACAGCTCCTCGACCATCACTCGGCGGCGGCGATCGAACGCCTGACGGAACTGCTCCGCCTCATCCTGCGGTCCCTCGAGCGCCGCGACGGCGGCACGCTGAGCGATGTTGTTGACGTTGCTCGTCAGGTGCGACTGCAGGTTGGCAGCGAGCTTGATCGCGCGCTTCGGACCGACCATCCAGCCGACGCGCCATCCGGTCATCGCGTACGTCTTCGCGACGCCGTTGAGGAGGAGCGTCTGGTCAGCAACCTCCGGCACCGCCTCGACGACCGACACGGCGCGCACGCCGTCGTAGGTGAGGTTCTGGTAGATCTCGTCCGTGAGGATCCACACGCCGTGCTCGAGTGCCCAGCGCGCGATCGCCGCGGTCTCGTCTCGGGAGTACACGGCACCGGTCGGGTTCGACGGTGAGACGAACACGACGGCCTTCGTCTTCGGCGTGCGCGCGGCCTCGAGCTGCGCGACCGTCACCTTGTAGCCCTGGTCGGCGCCCGCGAAGACCGGCACCGTGGATCCGTCGGCCAGCTTGATCGCCTCGGGGTACGTCGTCCAGTACGGCGAGGGCAGCAGCACTTCGTCGCCCGGGTTCAGGATCACCTGGAACGCCTCGTACACGGCCTGCTTGCCGCCGTTCGTGACGACCACCTGGCTCGGCGTGATCTCAAGGCCCGAATCGCGCGCGGTCTTGCGGACGATCGCCTCCTTCAGT
>JAJYSF010000272.1 GCA_021793715.1 Actinomycetes bacterium | reverse complement strand
TCCGGGTTCACCAGCACCGATGAGGCGAACGACGCCTTGCAGGAGGCGTTGAAGCAGCGCAAGCAGAACGAGAAGTTCGGCAACAACGTACCCACGGTCGGCACCTATGCGGATGAGTGGGCGGCAGGGCTCAAGCTCGCGGCGTCCACGATCAAGGGGTACAAGAAGATCATCCGCAACCACATCCGCCCGCAGCTCGGTAGTATCCGGCTCGACAAGCTCACCGCGACAAGGATCGCGCGCCACTACCGCGACCTCGAAGACCACGGCCGCCGTGACGAGTACGGCAAAGGAAAGCCGCTCTCGGCCAACAGCGTCCACAAGGTGCATGTCGTGCTCGGCGCGACCCTCGACGCGGCGATCGACGACGGGCACCTGACGGTGAACCCGGCGAAGAAGAAGCGCACCGTGAAACCACCGAAGTCCAGCGAGGTGAGGGCGCAGAAGCCCGAGATCGCGACGTGGACGGCCGAGCAGTTGCAGACCTTCCTTACCTGGAACCGCGACGAGCTGGACGACGAGCTGTTCCCGCTCTGGCGGCTCATCGCCTACACCGGCATGCGCCGTTCGGAAGCCCTCGCCCTGAAATGGTCGGACATCAACACGAAGACGATGCGAGTCAGCATCCGCCGCGCCGTCGATACCGACGACTGGACGAAGACGAAGACCACCAAGACCGGACAGGCCCGCGTCATCGACGTCGACGCCGAAACACTCAAGGCGCTCGCCTCGTACAAGGTGGCGCGGGCCGAGGTGTCGTTCGAGCTGGCGAAGGCCGACGCCTACGTCTTTGGAGACGATGACGGAAAGCTCCGCTCACCCGACGCAATGACCAGCCGGTGGGATCGCCGCCTCAAGTGGGTGACCGCGAAGTTCGACAGCCTGCACCGGGTCACGATCAAGGGGCTGCGTCACACCCACGCGACCCTGCTGCTCGAACTCGGGGAGCATCCCAAGGTCGTACAGGAGCGGTTGGGGCACTCAACGATCACGACAACGATGAACATCTACTCCCACGTCACCCCGACCATGCAAAGGTCGGCAGTAGACCGCTTCGCCGCCCACCTTGGGAACGCTTAGCACTTTTTCTAGCACTTCCAACGAAAACGACCCCCGACCTTAGGAACTAAATCCCAGGTCAGGGGCCATTTCATTCGCGTGCGCGAGGGGGGACTCGAACCCCCACGCCCAAGGGCACTGGAACCTAAATCCAGCGCGTCTACCGATTCCGCCACTCGCGCGCCGGCCCAGCCTAGCCGCCGCAGCGCACACTCCCTGACCACGGCATGCAGGCGAGACTGCTCACCCCTTCTCCCGTGCCGCGGCTCCCGCCTGGACAGCACCCGGAGGCTGCGGCGGCTCCGGTAGGCTCGGGCGCGTCGATAGCGCATGCCGCGGCGGTCCTCGCCCGGCACGCGCCGTCATCTCACGGACGCCGTCCCCGATCATCAGGAGTTCCCCATGAGCGCCCTCGCAGGCAAGACCGCCGTCATCACCGGATCCTCGCGCGGGGTCGGTGCGGCCACCGCGAAGCTGCTCGCCGCCGAGGGCGCGAACGTCGTGATCAACTACCGCCAGAAGGCGCCCCGCGCGAACAAGGTCGTCTCCGAGATCGAGGCCGCGGGCGGTCGCGCGGTCGCCGTCGGCGCGGACCTCACCGACAGCGAGGGCGTGCGCACTCTGATGCGCACCGCCGTGGACACCTTCGGCAGCCTCGATCTGCTGGTCCTGAACGCCTCCGGCGGTATGGAGACCGACCTCGGCGAGGACTATGCGATGCGCCTGAACCGCGATGCGCAGTCCGACGCCCTCTCCGCCGGGCTCGAGCACCTCTCCACCGGTGGCCGCGTCGTGTTCGTGACGAGCCACCAGGCGCACTTCATCGACGAGGTCGAGACCATGCCGGAGTACGAGCAGGTCGCCCGCTCCAAGCGCGCTGGCGAGACCGCTCTGACCGAGCGCCTGCCCGAGATGAGCGAGAAGGGAGTCTCCTTCGTCGTCGTCTCCGGCGACATGATCGAGGGCACCGTCACCGCGACCCTGCTGAACCGCGCCCGCCCCGGCGCGCTCGAGGCACGTCGCGAGGCGGCGGGGAAGCTCTACTCGGTCGAGGAGTTCGCCGCCGAGATCGCGAAGATGGCCACGGCCGACGTCGAGACCGGGCACATCGAGCTCGTCGGCGGGGCCGAGGACTTCCTCGCCCGCACCCAGGGCTGACCGGCCCGCGCACGACCCCGACCGCGATACGATCTGCGAAGCAGACCCTGACGACACCGGAGGCAGTGGTGGCAAAGAAGAACAGCCTGGACGACATGCGCGATGAGGCGTTCCGCCGACAGGACAACCTCGCGTCCGACATCGACGAGCTCCTGGACCGCGTGAACCCCAAGAACGCCGTGACTCGCTGGAAGAACGAGTTGGTCGGGTCCGTGAAGGGTTTTTCGGCCGCCGGTGACGGGAAGTCCGCCTCGACCCTCCCCGTGGTCGTGGGCGGCGTCATCGGCGTGGTCGTGCTCGGCGCGGGCCTCGCGACCGTGATCGCGCTGTCCAGGCGCGAGCCGACGCGCGGCGAGAAGGTCGCCAAGGCCATGAAGGAGGCGCGGAAGCAGACCGAGCGCTCCGCGAAGAAGGCCGCGAAGAGCGTGAAGAAGTCCTCGCTGCCGCGGTCCAAGGCCGTGGAGGACCAGGCCTCCGAGCTCGGCGCGATCCTGCAGGACGCCGCCAAGCGCGCGGAGAAGAAGGTCGCCGCCGTCGGGCGCTGACCCCGCGCACATGACCGGACGCCCCGGATCCCCTCAGCGGGATCCGGGGCGTCCGTCGTGCGCGGCGCGTGTCGACGTCAGGCGTGCTCTAGGTCCCCGTCCACGTACAGCCACGCCCCGTCCTCGCGGACGAAGCGGCTGAGCTCGTGCATGACCTGCCGGCCGTGTGGGCCCTTCGAGTGGGCGCGGAACTCGATGGCGCCCGCGTCGTCGAACGG
>JAJYSF010000271.1 GCA_021793715.1 Actinomycetes bacterium | reverse complement strand
GTGCGTGCATACCAAGGCGGAGGAGGGAGGCGTGCCGAGAGCCCGGCGACCGACGACAACGTGGGCAGGCGCGTGCTCCCGCGCGTTCTACGCCAGGGAGATGAGATCGGCGTAGTCCTTGTTCCATATGTCCTCGACGCCGTCGGGGAGCAGGAGGACGCGTTCGGGGTTGAGCGCCTCGACGGCGCCCTCGTCGTGCGAGACGAGGACGACGGCGCCCTCGTAGTGCGCGAGGGCGCCGAGGATCTCTTCGCGGCTTGCCGGGTCGAGGTTGTTCGTCGGCTCGTCGAGCAGCAGCACGTTCGCCGACGACACGACGAGCGTCGCGAGCGAGAGGCGCGTCTTCTCGCCGCCGGAGAGCACGCGCGCGGGCTTCAGCACGTCGTCGCCCGTGAAGAGGAACGAACCGAGTACGCGGCGCGCCTCGGTCTCGGTCAGGTTCGGTGCCGACGACATCATGTTCTGCAGCACGCTGCGATCGATGTCGAGGTTCTCGTGCTCCTGCGCGTAATAGCCGATCTTGAGCCCGTGCCCGGGGTCGATCTGGCCCGTGTCCGATGCGTCGACGCCCGCGAGGATCCGCAGCAGCGTCGTCTTGCCGGCACCGTTGAGGCCGAGCACGACGACCTTGCTGCCGCGGTCGATCGCGAGGTCGACGCCGGCGAAGATCTCGAGCGCGCCGTAGGACTTCGACAGCGACGACGCCATGAGCGGCGTCTTCCCGCACGGTGCGGGCTTCGGGAACCGGATGTTCGCGACGCGGTCGACCTGACGCACCTCTTCAAGGCCTGCAAGGAGTCGATCTGCGCGCGCCTCCATCTGGTGAGCGGCGGCGGCCTTCGTGGCCTTGGCCCCGAACTTCGCCGCCTGCTGGCGGAGTGCGGAGGCCTTCTTCTCGGCGTTCGTGCGTTCCTTCTTACGACGCTCCTCATCGGCGACGCGCTGACGCTGGTAGTGCTTCCAGCCCATGTTGTAGATGTCGATGACCTGGCGGTTCGCGTCGAGGTAGAACACGCGGTTGACGGTCTCTCCGACGAGATCGACGTCGTGGCTGATGACGATGAGCCCGCCCCGGTAGGACTTGAGGAACTCGCGCAACCACACGACGCTGTCGGCGTCGAGGTGGTTGGTGGGCTCGTCGAGGATCATGGTGTCGGCGTCGCTGAAGAGGATCCGCGCGAGCTCGATGCGTCGGCGCTGACCGCCCGAGAGCGTCTTGAGCGGCTGGTCGAGAATCCGGTCGGGCAACGCGAGGTTGCTCGCGATCGTCGCGGCCTCCGCTTCGGCGGCATAGCCGCCGATCGCCTCGAAGCGCTCGGTGAGCCGACCGAAGCGGCGCATGCCCTTCTCAGCGCGCGCCGGGTCGTCGGATCCCATGTCCTCCGTCGCCTGCGTGATGCCGGCCTGCAGGTCGCCGAGGCCGCGGGCATTGAGGATCCGCGTGCGCGCCAGCTCCTCCGGGTCGCCCGTGCGCGGGTCCTGCGGCAGGTAGCCGAGCTCGCCCGAGAGGGTCACGGATCCGTCGCTCGCGGCGATGTCGCCCGCGAGCACCCTCGTGAGCGTCGTCTTGCCGGCGCCGTTGCGCCCAACGAGACCGATCTTGTCGCCGTCGCCCACACGGAACGTCACGCCGCTCATCAGCAGGCGCGCGCCCACGCGGATCTCTAGGTCCTTGACGGCAAGCACTCTGAACGGTCCTGTTCGTTGGAGGGGGTTTCGGGCGCGATCGCGCCGACAGATCATCCTATCGGTGTGCGGCTGATCGTCGTCTGGCCTGCGCGCGGCGTCAGGCGATGCCGCGCGCCGTCAGTGCGTCGCCCATGTCGTCGGCGTGACGCAGCGCGAGCACGAGAAGCGTCACGATCGCCCGCGGCCCGAGCCGCACGCCGCGCGCCCGCGCGGCATCGCGCACCTGGGAGGCGAGCGCGCCGACGACGGGAATGACGGCGATCGTCAAGGAGACCGTGAAGGCGACGCGCCACGGATCCACGCCGATACGACGGAGTGGGCCGAGCGCGCGGCGGAGCGCATCGATCATCTCCCCCGTCGGCGTCGTCATCGTGCACGCGGCCGCCAGCAGCAGCACCGCGACGACGCGCGTCGTGCCGGTGAGCGCCGGTGCAAGGCCGAGGAAGATGCCCTGAGTGAGCGCAAGGAACACGATGATCCATTTCAGGTCCCACACCCGACGCAACCACATTGTGACGCCGAGCCCACCGACGAGGAAGACCACGAGCGTGAGCCCAAGCGTGACGGTGGCTGAGACGGGCGTGTGCGGAAAGACCGATGCGGCGACGGCGAGGACGGCGAGACCGGCGAGCTTCCACCCCGCGCCGAGGCGGTGCAACGGGCTCGTGCCGGGCCGGTAGAGCGGGATCACGGGAACTCCGCACGGTAGCGAGCGACCACCTCGACGGGGTCGCCGAGATCCGCGAGCCGCCCGTCGGCGAATCGGAGGCACACGTCGGTTCGCTCGGCGAGGGCCAGGTCATGGGTGACGATCACCGTCTGCTCCGGCCCCTCGTCGGCCAGCAGCAGGTCGGCCATGCGGCGGGCGTTGCCGAGATCGAGCAGAGTCGTCGGCTCGTCCGCCACGAGCACGCGCGGCGCCCGGACGAGAACGGCCGCGAGCGCGAGGAGCTGCTTCTGTCCGCCGGAGAGGCTGTGCGCGGGCTGATCCGCGTGGTCGGCGAGGCCGAATCGTGACAGGGCCGCGGCGATGCGCTCCGTCCGCTCGGTGCGAGGCACTCCGGCGGCTTTCATTGAGAGGGCGACGTCCTCGGCCGCGGTCGGCATGAGGATCTGCGCATCGGGGTTCGTGAAGAGGAACCCGACGGCCCGTCGCGCGCGACGCGGGTCGCGCCGGACGTCGATGTCGCACACCTCGACGGATCCCTCGGTCGGAGCGACGAGCCCGTTGAGCGCGCGCGCGAACGTCGACTTCCCGGATCCGTTCGCGCCGATCACCGCGATCCGCCGCTCC
>JAJYSF010000270.1 GCA_021793715.1 Actinomycetes bacterium | reverse complement strand
GGCGGCGACCTTCCGGCCGAGGTCTCCGCGGGGACCGCGCTCGTCGTGACGACCTCGGGCTCCACGGGCGTGCCCAAGTCGGTCGCGCTGTCCCGTTCGGCGCTGACGGCGTCGGCGATGGCGACGGCCGCCCGCATCGGCGAGGGGCACTGGCTCCTGCCGCTCAGCGGCGCCACGATCGCGGGCATCCAGGTGATGGTGCGCGCGCTCGTCGCGGGACGCGATCCGGCGATCCTCGCCGGGCGATTCTCCGCGCCGGCCTTCGCGCATGCCGTGAGCGGCATGCGCTCGACCGTCGGCGGCGAGCGGATCCCGACCTTCACCTCGCTCGTGCCGGCGCAGCTGCTGACGCTCGTCGACGCGGCGGACGCGGATCCGTCCGTCGCGCAGGCGCTGGCCTCGTTCGAGGCGATCCTCGTTGGCGGGCAGCGTCTCCCCGACGCCCTCCGCGAACGCGCGCTCGCGCTCGGGGCGCGCATCGTGCGGACCTACGGCTCCACGGAGACGAGCGGCGGCTGCGTCTACGACGGAGCGCCGCTGGACGACGTCCGCGTCGAGGTCGTCGACGGGGAGCTGCGCATCGCCGGTCCGCACCTCGCCGACGGCTACCTCGGGGATCCGAACCTCACCGCCGCGGCGTTCGTCGTCGACGACTCGGGGACGCGCTGGTACCGCACGGGCGACGCCGGATCCGTCGTCGACGGCCGCGTGCGCGTCACCGGCCGCATCGACAACGTCATCGTCTCCGGCGGCGTCAACGTCTCGCTCGACCGCGTCGAGGCGATCGTGCGCGAGGTTCCCGGCCTCGCCGACGCGGTCGTCGTGCCGGCGCCACACGCCCGCTGGGGGGAGGTCCCCGTCATCGTGACCGCCTCGCCGGTCGAGGCGCTGGACGCTGCGCGCGCCGCCGTCGAACGCGAGCTCGGAGCTCCGGGGCGACCAGACCGCATCATCCGCGTCGAGACGATCCCGCGCCTGGTGAGCGGCAAGCCGGACCGCCGGGCGCTCCGCGCCCACGTCGTCTGAGCGGGGGGAGCACGGCCCGACTACGATGGGGCTCCGTGGCGAAGAACTCCAGGAACGTGAGCGGAAATCCGGCGAAGCGCGGGACGACGAAGGCGCCGGCGCCGAAGCCGGTGACATTCGGCGACTGGGTGGGCGCGGCGCGGCTGCGAACGCTGCCGCTCGCGGTGACGCCCGTCGTCATCGGCACCGGCGCTGCGGTCCTTGCGGACGCCGACCGTCGGTTCCACTGGGTGATCGCGCTGTTCTGCCTCGCCGTGTCGGTCCTGCTGCAGATCGGCGTGAACTTCGCCAACGACTACTCCGACGGCATCCGCGGCACCGACGACCTGCGCGTCGGTCCGGCGCGTCTGACGGGGTCGAAGCGGGTCCCCGCGAAGACCGTGCTCATCGTCGCACTCACGTTCTTCGGTCTCGCCGCGCTCGCCGGACTCGCCATCGTCATTCGCACCGAGCAGTGGTGGATGATCGCGGTCGGCGCGCTCTGCATCGTCGCGGCGTGGTTCTACACCGGTGGCCGCCGCCCGTACGGCTACAACGCCCTCGGCGAGGTGTTCGTCTTCGTCTTCTTCGGGCTCGTCGCCACGCTCGGCACGACCTGGGTGCAGGCGCTGTACCTGCCGCAGGAGGCGTGGTTCGGCGCGGTCGCGGCCGGGCTCCTCGCGTGCGCGGTGCTGCTCGCGAACAACCTCCGCGACATCGAACAGGATCGCGCGGCCGGCAAGCGCACCCTCTCGGTGATCATCGGACCGCTGGGCACGAAGATCCTCTACACGCTGTTCGTCGCAGCGGCGTACGGCATCGCCGCGTTCATCGCGCTGTTGTATCCGATCGCGTGGCTGTGCTTCTTCGGCCTCGTCGCCGTCGGCCCCGCGATCGCGATCGTGTGGAGCTTCCGGGTGCCGCGCGAGCTCGTCACGGCGCTCGCGCTGACGTCGATCAGCTCACCGATCTACGGAATTTTCCTCGCGTGGAGTTTCATCGGTTAGACGCGCATTCGCCTCGTTCTCGATGTCCTCGTCGATCTCGCGCGCGGATTTCGTCGTGCGGCGGCGCTCATAGAGGCCTTCGGACATCTCCGAGCGCGGCTTCTGCAGGAAGATGATCGACAGGCTCACGCCGATGAGACCGGCGAAGAGGATCGCGAGCCACCACATGTTCCAGAAGGCCGGGAACAGCATCATGATGCCCAGCGGCACCAGGAAGAACGCCAGGCGCAGCAGCGTGTAGGTGATGACGGAGCGGGCCTTCATACGACCATTCTAGATTCCGCGCCTGACCGCGGCTGGGACGCACGAGGAGGGGCGCCGCACCAGCCGGTGCGACGCCCCTCCTCGTGCGGGCGGAGAATCAGGCGACGGCCGAAAGGAAGTCCTTCGTACGCTGCTCCTGGGGATTGTCGAAGATGTCGGAGGGTGCCCCCTCCTCGACGATCCGCCCCTTGTCGAACATGAGGACGCGGTTCGACACGTCGCGCGCGAACTGCATCTCGTGCGTGACGATCAGCATCGTCACATCGGTCGTCTCCGCGATTGTGCGGAGGATCCCGAGCACCTCGCCGACGACCTCGGGGTCGAGCGCGCTCGTAACCTCGTCGAGCAGCATGATCTCAGGATCCATCGCGAGGCACCGCGCGATCGCGACGCGCTGCTGCTGTCCACCTGAGAGCGACGTGGGGTGCGCGTTCGCCTTGTCGGGCAGGCCGACCTGTTCGAGCAGCTCGTGCGCCCGCTTGGTGGCTTCCGCCTTCGACCGTCCCAGCACATGCACGGGAGCCTCGATGATGTTCTCGAGGACCGTCATGTTCGGGAACAGGTTGAACTGCTGGAACACCATGCCGATGCGCTTACGCATCTGGGCGCGCTCCTTATCCTTGATGACGACCCGCTTGCCATCGCGCTGGAGGTGCGTGAGCGGATTTCCGTCAACCAGGATGTAGCCGTCCGTCGAGTCAGATCGG
>JAJYSF010000269.1 GCA_021793715.1 Actinomycetes bacterium | reverse complement strand
GGGCCCGTTCTGTGTGTGTATAGGGGGGAACTAGAGAGCGACGCCCTGCATCTCGGCGAAAGCCGCGAAGACGTTCGGATCCGACACGAGCGGAATCGCGACGATCAGCCCACCGATGATCGTGAACACGACCCCGGCGATCAGCGCGATCCACCACATCGACTTACCCGCGACCCCGCGTCGCCAGACGAACCATGTCGTCGCCAGCCACCCGATGAGCATCACGACGACAGCGACCACGCCGGCTGCGCGCTGGCCCGCGTAGTCGACGAGTTCGACATCCAGTCGGAGAGCATCGAGGAGCGCTGCGGGATCGGTGTACGCCGAGATGCTGTCGAGCACCATGAAGAGGCCGAACACGAGCAGCGCGACCGTCGCCACGCGATCGCCGAACCTGCCGCGACGCGCACCGGGCGTCACCCGCGGCTCGACGCCCGGCGGCATGTCACGCGGAACGAGCGCGGGGTCGACGGGCTCGACGGCACGTCCGCTGCGCACGCTCTGCTCCTCGGGCGTTGCGAACGCGCCGAACTGCGGGCGCGGCCGCTCGCCGGCGTCGGTCACGCGCTTTCCCGTCGGCCGCCACGCGGACCGTCGCCGCGCAGCTCCTTCGGGAGGGAGAAGATCAGGTCCTCCTCCGCCGTGCGCACCTCTTCGACGTCGAAGTATCCCGCGTGCGTCAGCTCGGACATCAGCTGCTCGACCAGCACGTCGGGCACGCTTGCGCCGCTCGTGATCCCGATCGTCTTGACGCCGTCGAGCCACTCCTGGCGGACCTCGTCCGGGTAGTCGATCCGGTAGGCGGCCTTCGCCCCGTACTGGAGCGCGACTTCGACAAGGCGCACCGAGTTCGAGGAGTTGGCAGACCCGACGACGATCACGAGGTCGGAATGCTCGGCGATCTTCTTGATCGCGACCTGACGGTTCTGCGTGGCGTAGCAGATGTCGTCCGAGGGGGGATCCTGCAGGTGCGGGAATCGCTCGCGCAGTCGGCGGACCGTCTCCATCGTCTCGTCGACCGAGAGGGTCGTCTGCGAGAGCCAGACCAGCTTCGACGGATCCTCGACCTCGACCGTGTCCGCTTCATCCGGATTGTTCACGACCGTCACGTGGTCGGGAGCCTCGCCAGCCGTACCTTCGACCTCTTCGTGCCCCTCGTGCCCGACGAGCAGGATCTGGTAGTCGTCACGCGCGAAGCGCTTGGCCTCGCGGTGCACCTTCGTCACGAGCGGGCACGTCGCATCGATCGCGCGGAGGCCGCGCGTCGCTGCCGAGTCGACGACGGCCGGAGAGACGCCGTGGGCGCTGAACACGACAAGCGCGCCCTCGGGAACTTCGTCGACCTCTTCGACGAAGATCGCGCCCTTCTCCTCGAGTTCGCGCACGACATGGATGTTGTGCACGATCTGCTTGCGCACGTACACGGGAGCGCCGTGACGCTCCAGCGCCTGCTCGACGGTGATGACGGCGCGATCGACGCCGGCGCAGTAGCCGCGCGGTGCGGCGAGCAGGATCTTCTTGTCGCCCGCGATAGGCACATCCTGCAGCCGCTCGCGCCGCTGCGGCAGGCGCGGATTCGGGAGTGCAACGACGGTCTGGCTCATACCTCCAGCCTACGTCGCCCAACCGTCAGACCTCCCGAATACCCTGAAACCGTGACTTCGTTCCAGCCGAACCCCGTTCCCGATGCCGCGCCGCCGAGTGACGCGGTCGCCCCACGCGATTCCGGGCCCGATACGCCGACCTCGGTCGAGCGCCTGAATCAGACGATCAAGGCGTCCATCGACCGCTGGGGCGCGGTGTGGGTCGAGGGCGAGATCACGCAGTGGAACAAGCGCGGCCGCAACGTGTTCGGCGGCATGAAAGACCTCACGAGCAACGCGCAGATCAATCTGCAGGTCTGGTCGAGTGTGCTGGAGCGGCTCACCGACGAGTTCCGCGTCGGCGACCATGTCGTCGCGCATCTCAAGGCCAGCTACTTCTCCAAGCGCGGCTCCTTCTCGTTCCAAGTGACGACGATGAAGCACGTCGGCCTGGGCGCGCAGCTCGAGCGTCTGGAACAGCTCCGGCGCCAGCTGCGTCAGGAGGGCCTGTTCGATTCAGCCCGCAAGCGCCCCATTCCGTTCTTGCCCGATTGCGTCGGCCTCATCACCGGCGCGCAGTCCGACGCCGAGAAAGACGTGCTGCGCAACGCACAGCTCCGGTGGCCGCAGGTCGCCTTCCGCACGATCCACGCCGCGGTCCAGGGCGACCGCAGCGTCGGCGAGATCATCGCGGCGCTCGAGACCCTCGATGCCGACCCCGAGGTCGATGTCATCGTCATCGCGCGCGGCGGCGGCGACCCGCAGACGCTGCTCGGGTTCAGCGACGAGCGCCTCCTCCGCGCGGTGGCGGCCGCGTCGACGCCCGTCGTCAGCGCGATCGGCCACGAGAATGACCGACCGCTGCTCGACGAGGTCGCCGATGTGCGCGCGTCAACGCCGACCGACGCCGCCAAACGGGTGGTGCCGGACGTCGGCGAGCAGCGCACGATCATCGACCAGCTGCGGTCGCGCCTCTCCACGCGTCTGCAACAGCAGGTGCAGCACGGCATCCAACAGCTCGAGCAGGTGCGATCACGCCCGTCACTGCGCGACCCGGAGCGCATGCTCCGCGACCGGGAACAGGAGGTCATGCTCTCGGTCTCACGCGGACGCGACATCATGGCGCGCGTCGTCGATCGCGCCGAGCGACGCACAGGAGAGCTGCGCGCCTCACTGCGTGCGCTGTCGCCCGCTTCGACGCTCGCCCGCGGATACGCGATCGCCCAGGCTGCAGACGGCGCGATCCTGCGAGACGCCGCCGACGCACCCGACGGCACCGTGCTGACGGTCACGCTCGATCGCGGCGCGATCGGCGCCGTATCGAGCGGCCCGGCGGCGCCGATCACCCCTCATGACGAAACGTAGGATGGACACGATGACTGATCAGGCCCCGGAAGATCG
>JAJYSF010000268.1 GCA_021793715.1 Actinomycetes bacterium | reverse complement strand
GAAGAAGCTCTCGAAGCGGGATCCGCGCGCCGACCTGTTCTTGCAGCGCGACAAGGGATTCATCCGCGAAGGTCTCCTGAACTACCTCGCTCTGCTCGGCTGGTCGATCGCGCCCGACCGTGACGTCTTCTCCCTCGACGAGTTCGTCGCGGCGTTCGACATCGTCGATGTGAACCCGAACCCGGCGCGTTTCGACCAGAAGAAGGCCGAATCGATCAACGGCGACCACGTACGTCTTCTCGATGGTGCGACCTTCGTCGAGCGGCTCGTGCCGTACCTCCAGCAGTCCGGCGTGCTCGGCGAGGAACCGGGGGCGGAGGAGCTGTCTCTGCTCGAGGCGGCTGCGCCACTCGTGCAGGAGCGTCTGCAGTTGCTCGGAGACGCGAGCGACATGCTCGGCTTCCTCTTCACCGACGACATCGCCTACGACGAGGAGGCGGTCGCGAAGCTCAAAGATGCCCCGCGGATCCTCGCGGCGAGCGTCGAGGCGCTTTCGGGCCTCGAGGACTTCCGCGCCGAACCGATCCAGGACGCGCTTGCGGCGGCGCTCGTCGACGGGCTCGAGCTCAAGCCGCGCGTGGCATACGGCGCACCGCGCGTCGCGATCTCCGGTCGGCGCGTTTCACCGCCGCTGTTCGAGTCGATGGAGCTGCTCGGTCGTGAGCGGACGCTGCAGCGCCTGCGCACGCTGGGGGAGCGCCTCGCCGACTGAGCGGGGCACGCCCGGCGGCGCGGCGCGATTGGCGCCGCCGAAATCGATCGGGTAAGCTGGACCCTTGTGACGGCGAGAGCCGGAACGCCCTTGGGGTATGGTGTAATTGGCAACACGGCTGATTCTGGTTCAGTTGTTCTTGGTTCGAGTCCAGGTACCCCAGCCAATATCATCGCTCCTGTGCGAGACCCGCTCCCCGCATCATTCCGGGGAGCTTTTGCGGTTCTGGCGCCGCGCGGCGGCCCCGACTCCGGCCGCAACGGATACGATCGGCCGTAAGGCGTCGCGCGGTTCGCCGATGACCGGCGAGTGACTCCCGTCTGCGCGTCCGACATCGTTGTTCGTCGCCGGTTGCCCGACCGGCGGATCACACATCGAAACGAAGGAGTTTGAGATGAGCGACACCACCACGGCCCGATCGGTCCGAACGGGGCTGTACATCGGCGGCGAGGAACGCTTCACCGACGAGGTGCTCGCGGTCGCCGACCCCGGTAAGCCGGGCGTCGTCGTCGGCGAGGCCGCATCCGCGTCCGCGGACGACGTCGACGATGCCATCGCCGCGGCGAAGGCCGCGTTCCCCGCCTGGTCGGCGCTCTCGGCCCCCGAGCGCGCGTCCGCGATGGCGAGCGCGATCGCCGGTATCGCCGACGACCGCGACGAGGACGCCGCGATCCTGTCGCAGGAGAATGGCAAGATCCGTATGGAGGGCTGGGTCGACGCGCTCGTGTTCGAGCTGCGCTGGAACCTCGCGCTCGAGCTCGCCGACGACGTCGATCGCGGTACGGTCCTCGAGCCCGCCCCGGGTATCCCCGTCACGACGCAGGTGGGATACCAGCCGCTCGGCGTCGTCTCCCTCATCGTGCCGTTCAATTGGCCGATCGCGATCCTCGGCGCGGCTCTCCCGCACGCGTTGCTGGCCGGAAACACGACGATCGTGAAGCCGCCGCCCTCGACGCCGCTGGCGATCACCCGCGTGGTGCAGCGTGTGGCAGAGAAGCTGCCCGCGGGCGTCCTGAATGTCGTCACCGGCAAGGACGAGAACATGTCGGCCCTGATCCAGAGCCCCGATGTCGCGAAGCTGTGCTTCACCGGCAGCGTGAACGGCGGCAAGAAGATGATGGAGATGGCCTCCGCGTCGCTGACGCGCGTCACTCTCGAGCTCGGTGGCAACGATGCGGCGGTGTTCGCGGAGGATGCGATCCTCGACGACACGCACCTCGACCGCCTGTTCGCGGGGATCTACGACACCACGGGCCAGATCTGTATGAACGCCAAGCGCGTCTACGTGCACCGCTCGAGACTCGACGAACTCGTCGCTGGCCTCGAATCGCGTCTGGAAAAGGTCGTGCTCGGGTACGGCCTCGACGAAGGCACGACGATGGGACCGCTGCACCAGCCGGCGCAGAAGACGTTCGTCGACGAGATCATCCAGGAGGCGAAGGATGCCGGCGCGGACGTGCGCGAGTTCGGCGAGCTCCCGGGTGGCGACCTGGCTGGCGGGAACTTCGTCCGCCCCGCGATCGTCATCGACCCGGATCCGTCGCTGCGCGTCGTGACCGAAGAGCAGTTCGGTCCGGTCATCCCGGTCATCCCGTTCGACACCGAGGACGAGGCGGTCGCAGCGGCAAACGACACGTGGGGCGGCCTGTGCGGTTCGGTCTGGACCGCGGACCCGGCGACCGCGCAGCGGATCGGTTCCCAGCTCGAGTGCGGCTACGTCTGGATCAACGACCACGGTGCCCCGCGCCTCGACCTGCGCGCCCCGTTCGGCGGGATGAAGCTGTCGGGCTTCGGCCGTGAGCAGGGCGTTCACGGTGTGCGGGCGTTCCAGGACACGCGCTCGATCGCGACCCTCGACGAAGAGGCTCTGGCCGCCATGGCCCACTGACGTACGGCCGTCCAGTGAGTCCGCGCTCGGATCAGAGCGCGGACTCACTGCGTCGTGGACGCGGATCCAGGACGACCTTGACGCACCCATCGCTCTTCTGCTGGAACATCTCATACGCGCTCGGCGCTTCGCTCAGGGGCAGCCGGTGCGTCACGAGGTCATCCGTTCCGAGCGGGTCGAGCGGATCTTCGACCAACGGAAGCAGGTCATCGATCCACTCGGTGACGTTGCACTGGCCCATCCGCAGCTGAACCTGCTTGTCGAAGAGCGTGAGCATCGGCAAGGGGCTCGCCTGGCCGCCGTAGACGCCGCTGAGGGAGATGGTTCCGCCGCGACGCACGAGATCGATCGAGGCATGCAGTGCGGCCAGACGATCCAGATCGGAA
>JAJYSF010000267.1 GCA_021793715.1 Actinomycetes bacterium | reverse complement strand
GCCTTCCAGAGCGACGCGCGGGCCGTCCTCGGCTCTACGAGTTCGACCCGTCCGAAGCGCGGTGGCTCAAGTCGCTCGGGTTCCCGACCGTGGAGATCGCCCGCATGCTCGGCCTCCCCGAGTCGGAATCGACGCGCGCCCTCATTCGGGCGGCGGTGCGGGAATGAACGGCCACCGTCGCCACGCGGCAGCTCGCGCAGCTCTCGCGCGAGCCCTCGAGCTCGACGGAAGCATGGTCCTTCGAATGACGGGTCCCTCCCACGTGGACCTCGTGCGTATCGACCCGACCGGCCGTGGGTGGCTCTACGAGGTCAAGACCTCGGTCGATGGGCGGCTCAACGGATACCGCTTGACGGACGGCGAGCGCGGAGCGGAGGCGTGGGCGACCGCGCACGGCGTCCCGTACACTATCGCTCGTTTTCACGTCAGCAACGCGGGCGGAGTCGAGACGGTTCGTCGCGTCGCGTGAGCGGCGCTCGGCGGAGCAAACAAACCCCCGTTTGACGGGCGGAGTTGCGAAATACTACCTCTTCCGTACGTGGTCTTGGAGAGAACGGAGCGATGGAGGTCCTGCTTGAGCGGGCACTTGCCAACCGTGACTATTAAGTGTCAGCCGTTCCTGTTACTTTCGGGAGCGTCCCAGATGAAGATCCGACTCCCGCCCCGACCGACGACTCTCCGTTTCTCTCCAAGTTGCGTATAGCGTCGGTCGGGGTCCCCGCGCTGCCGCGCGCGCCGCGCCTCTGCCCGCTCTGCCGCGCGATCCATGAGGCGGGAGGGCCGTGTCCGTGAGCGCCCGCCCCGACTACTTGGGCGCGGGCTTCGACCTCGCGCTCGAGGAGGAGAGCGATTCGCTCGGACTCTCGCGCGTGGGTCTCGACCACGATACCCTCGCGCGTCCCCTGCCGCGCGACCCGCTCCTGCCGACCGACCGCGTTCTATGGAACCTTCCCGGCCACGGTGTCGCCGGTGAGTCGTGCGGGCGGCGCACTTACTTCGGACACCGCGCGCCGAACGGAGAGACGCACTACCGCTCGGCCCTCCGTCGCTGTGGTCGCGCGTCCTGCCCGACGTGCGCGCTCGCGCCGGGAGGATGGGCCTCGCGTGAGGCCGACGCGATCACCGCTCGCGTTCTCGCGGGCAGGCCGAAGGTGGCCCGCTCCCCGATTCACCTGGTAGTCGCACCCGCGCCGGAGTTCTGGCCGAAGTTCTACATCGTGGGCGACTACCCGAAGGTGCGAAACGAGGCCAACCGACAGGCGGTGAGAAAGGGACTACGCGGTGCGGCGTGGATCTTCCACTCGGCGCGTATGCCGACTGGCCGATGGGCCGAGAAGAAGGACGGCGAGCCCGCGCACACGCGCGACCACTGCGTGGACGGACCGCACTATCACGCCATCGGGTACGGGTGGATGGGCGCGTCCCATCCTGACGACGAGCGGTGGGTGGTGTGGAACCTCGGCAGCCGCCCGTCGCTCCGATCGGTCCGTGCGACCGCGTTCTACTGCCTCACCCACGCGGGCACTAGCTCCCTGCCTACCGCAGGTATCTCGCCCATGCCCGACCTATCGCATCGACGCGGACCGTTCGAAACGGTCACTTGGACCGGGATCCTCTCGTACCGCATGAAAATCCACGTCCCGGACGACCCCAAACCGGTCCGGTGCGCGGTGTGTGGGGTGAAAGTCCCGCAAAAGGAGTGGTATCGGCTAACGCGGACGGCATCGGGACCCCCGCTCGAACCATCGGGTGTGTGTGTGCCGTCGGAATGGCGAGCGGTCGAGCTCGACGCGACGGCGGGTTACGGCGGTCGCGTGTGGGTGGAGGTCGAGGTATGACGGCCCCCGCGCGGCCTGCCGAAGGGTTCTGTCATCGATGCGGCCACCCGTCGTATTTCTTCGTCGGGGGCGGGGCTGTGCATGTCGTGACGGTGATGCCGGCGGACCCGGCGGATTACGAGACGCACGGTGATGTGTGCTTGTGCGGTTGCCCGCACGCGACTGTCGGGCGGCTGGCTCGTCTAGACGAACTCGACGCTTGGTACCGGGGGGTTGTACCATGAGGACCCCGCCCCCCGCACGCCGTTCCTTGCGTTGGTGGTTCGTGCGGTTCCTCGACGCGGTGGCTCCCCTCTCGCTGTCACCCTCGGAGAGACGCGCGGCGAACCGTTCCGCCGAGGAGGTTGTCGAATGACCGTCCGCAAGCGGCCGCGAAAGAAGCTCGTGTCGGGTGTGGATCCATCGACCGGGAAACGCCGCTGGTACTCGGTCATGGTGAACGAGCGGACCGAGGCGCAGGCGCGGCGCATGAAGGACTTTCCCTCGCTCCCGTCTCCACGCCCCGTCGTCGAGGTCAGGGTCACGGCGGAGGACGTGAGGAACGCGCGGCGTAAACTCGAGCGCGGACGGCGGTCTTTCGCGGAAGGCCCTGTAGATCGCGTGCTCCGCCGTCGTGCGACTCGGAAGCAGGAGGTGCGCGCCGCCCGCGTGCGGGCTCGCGCCGACGTGATCCACGCGGCGCTCGCAAGCGGGAAGCCCGTGCCGCCGCGCGCGCCCGTCGGCCGCCTCCATGCGATAGTCGGGTCCCTTACGGAGGGAATGTTCGGAGACGACGCATCCGTAGAGCCCGAGGCGTTGGCGCTCGCGCAAGCGCGACTCGCGCGGGAGGAGGAGGAGCGAACCCTCGCGCGTGAGAAGGCTCGCGCGGACCAAGACCGGATCCGCGTGGCGGCTGAAGCGGCCGCCGCGGAGAAAAACTACCATCTCGAAGTCAAGTGGGACGAGACGCATCCTGAGCGCCGCGAACGGTGGGTTCGGGAATGGATGGAGGAGACGCCGTACACCGCCCGGTTGAAGGTGGTCGAATCCACGCACACCGAGTTTGAGACCGTCCCGGACGGGCACGGCCACTTCGCTCGCCGTCCCGTGCTGGTGTCAACCGTAGTCGATGCTCCGTGGGAGCCCCGCCGGGAAGACCGCGCCGACGCCGCGTACGACGAGGCGCTCCGAT
>JAJYSF010000003.1 GCA_021793715.1 Actinomycetes bacterium | reverse complement strand
CGTTCTCGTCGTGCCCGATCCCGGAGATCGCCAGGCTCGGCCGGACCTTGAAACGCTGGAAGGACGCATTCCTCGCGTACTTCACCACCAAGCGGGCGAACAACGGCGGCACCGAGGCCATCAACGGGATCATCGAACTCCACCGCCGCCTCGCCCGCGGGTTCCGCAACCGAGACAACTATCGACTCCGCATGCTCCTCGCCGCCAGCGGACTCACCCCATGACCCCTACCGGATGTCCCAAGAGCCAGTTTGGTGCGGGCATTGGTGGCGATGGCGATGGCCCAGGTGATGGCGCTGATGAGCACCGCGGCGACGAGGACGAAGGTGGGCATGGCGCCGATGCAGGCGCCTGCGAAACGTGCGGACCCGGAGGTAAGATCAGACCGTGCCGCTCGCTCGGCGGCGAGGAGTGTTCCGCCTCTCGCGACGAGTGGCACGCTGAGGGCACGAAGCGTGGATGAGGTTGCGCAAGCCGCCCCGGTTCCGAGCCTTCTCGCCAGCAAAGACAAGGGCTGGCAGTCCCGAGGCGCTCGTCTCCCGGCGAGAACTGGGACTTCTTCTCGGGTTCCGGATCCAGCTACGTCATCGGCAAGGCCGGCTCGAGGCTTGAACGCGCGGGGGTGAAATGCCTCTTGTGGCTCGGATGGGTCACGTTCCGGCGCGCGTCAGTAAGAACAGTTCTCGCGGGCTCCCATCAGGTGCCGGATCGGTCAGTCCCTGTGAGGCGAAGCCGTTCCGCTTATAGAGGCGTCGCGCCGCTTGGCCACCACGATGGTTTGCAGGGAACGTGACCACCGCGATGTCGCCCTCAGGCCAGTGGCGAATGGCTGAACGAAGCAACGCTGTACCAACGCCCTGCCCACGATAATTCGGGTGAACGGCGAGCCATCGAATGGTCTGAGGTTTTCCTGGTCCGCTCAGAAGCATTGCTCCGACAACTGACCCAGATCTCAGCGTTACCATCGCTGTTCGACGGCTGATTCCCCGCTGAATGTGCGCGAGTAAATCGGGCATCGGGCCAAACACGTGCCTGACATCCCGCGCTAACTCCAGCCACGAATCGATATCCTTCGGGGCGCAGAATCGAGGGTCAGTCACGATCACACCCTAGTGCCCGAGAACTGACGAAACCGGACCGGTTACGGTCCCGACCGCCCTTCCGGGGCTGTCATTCTCGACATCGTGCTCGCTGCTGCGGTGGTACGGGAGCGTGGCGGAGCGACGCCGTGATCCTCACGGTCATGCGTGACGCGTCGACCCGCGAGCGTGCGACACTCGTTTCCCGACGGCGCGCGTCTCCACAGAACGTCGGGTCGGGCGCGGAGGTCGCGGTTCACCGTTGTAGTAGAGCATGAAGCCCCTCGGTGACGATCGTTTCGGCGCTTACTCCGTGCTGGGCATGGAGGGATGCGTACAGCGGCGCGAGTTCGCTGTCGACCGTGGATCGCCGTTCGTCGCTCACTACCGACGTCGTGGCGGCGCTGCCGATCACGAAGTTCGACAAAGCGTAAACCTCGCTGAGGGGATCGCTCGAGCCGCTCTCGGCAAGCAGCACACACATCCGTTCGGACAAGCGCAAATAGTGCGGGCCGCGGGGCGGGCGCATGGCGATGACCTGACAAGCCCAAGGGTGTCGAACGAGGTGCCGGTAGTACGCGAGCAACAGAACGTGCAGCTCGGCGTGCTCGACAGCGTCGTGCCACGCCGGATCACAACCGAGCGTATGATCCAGGGCGAGATCGAACAGGTCATCGACCGACGTGACTCGAGAGTAGAGACTGGCGGGCGCGACGTCCATTCGCCGCGCGACAGCCCGGACCGTGAGCGCGCGCAGACCTCCCTCGTCCAACAGCTCCGCGGCGGTAGATGCAACGCTATGCACATCCACCGAACGCACTCTGCGGATCGGTTTGCGTTGCTCCCAGTAACTCATGCTCGGATCATATCCGAACTATGTTAGTTTATAGCCGTGTTGAACGCTGGTCTCCTTCCGCTGCGCAATGATCGCGCTGTGCTGCGCGTCATGCGTCACGGCGATGCCGGCGCGTACGCTGCCGGCGCGGCCGACCCGGAGGTGCAGGAGTTCGCGCATCTGCCAGAGCCCGAGTACACCGAGGCTTCAGTCTCCGCGTTGATCGATGGAGCGATCCGAACAGGCCTGACGCGTGGCGATCTCGCGGTGCTGGCGATCGCCGACCCCGTCAGTGACGTGTTCGCCGGCAGCTTGGTGCTGTTCGGCGTCAACGAGGGGTCGGTAGAGGTGGGTTTCTGGGTGCATCCCGACCATCGAGGTCGAGGATCGGCTGGTGCGGCGCTCTCACTCGCGGTCGCGCTGGCTCAGCGGAGTGGGTTCGCTCGGCTCACCGCACGTACCGTGCCTCAGAATTCGGCGGCCCAACGCGTGCTCGAACGTGCCGGCTTCGCCCGCGGCATGCAGGTGCGCGACACCGCGCCTTCCGGTGAAGTGATCGTTCTGTTGCAATACTCGTATGAACTCTGGCCCTCGACACTGCGTCGTTGACCGCTGCTTCTCGGTGCTCGTCGTCGCATGAGTTGAGACATGACGCGTGACCGGAGGGCGTCTCCGGGCTGCCCGAGGTCGCGCGACGCCTGCTCGCCGAGCTGCGGATAACGGTCGGACGCTCGATCCCAGCCGGGGTGCACGAATGCGCGCAGGCGCTTGTCGGTTGGTGTCAAGACTCGAGGGTCCCCAGCGGCTGTGGCTGCACTGTCACCCGGGGGTTGACAGTGCAGCTGGACCTGCGCCATAGTGGAGACATGACACGTAACCCCGGGGGTGACACTCGTGACGTACTCGACAGCCAGTCGATGACGTGGACGGCCGTTCTCGCACACCGGGCCGGTGACCCGGCCGAGTTCGAGCAGGTCGTGTCGCGTCTCAGCGCGTGTGGCCTGAGCCCGCAGAAGGTGCACGACGCGCTCGCCGACGGTGGCGACGCGCTGTACGCAGCGGCCGTTTCGGGGCGCGCGGACTGGAGCGACGCCTTCGGCGGCCCGCTGGTCGTCGCACTCCTCGCGGCCGAGATCGGGGCGCTCGCCGCGCATGTGAACGGCCGTGCCTCGGGCATCCGCTCATTAGCAGTCGACGCGCTGCTCGACGATTTCAGTGCGGTTGCGGTCGCCCGTGAGCTCGGAGTAGCTCGCCAGAAAGTCTACGAAATAGCTAAGAGCGGGCTCCGTCCACCCTACCTCGATACCGTCCCCTGGAGGGCCTCGTGAAAACCGTGCGCGAAACCGTCGCGTTGCCCGATCCCGCCGAGCAGCCGCTCGTGCATCCGTTGGACCTGGTCGATGCCAGAAGACCGTTCGTCGTATCGTGGTGGGGGTCGTTGCTGGCCATGCCGACCGTCGTGTTCTTCCTCGCCGCGCTGCTCTGGGGCTTGAGTAACAACTATGTGACCCCGATCGTTGTTCCGATCGCATTGGCCGTCGTTGCCAGGCTCCTGGCGGCCCACCTCCGAAGGGAAGCCTGGGCCTACATCCCTCGTAAGCGTCAGGACTCGACTCGGCGTGTGCCGATGCGTTGGTCGATGATCAGGTCGGTGGTCTCGACAGCAGCACTCCTGGCCGGGCTGATCTTGCTGACGCTCTGGCTGGTCGAGCATGAGCCCGACGCAAGCGTGCTCGGCTACATACTGGGAAATGCGCTGGGCATCGTGCTCCTGATGGTCGGCGGCCTTGTATGGACCATCTCCGTCCCACCACGGTTGAGGCTCCTTCTTGACAGTTGGATCCTGCAATCGACAAGGCTCGTCGCGGTCGGAGCCGCAATTGTCGTCGGTTGTCTCGTCGTTGGTGAGCGGTATCACTTCACTGAATTCGACCTCTCGAACGTCCTGATCGGCGCTGGGGTCATCATCGCTATTCAGACGATTTGGTGGCTGACCTGCCTTTGGCAGTTCCAGAGGGCCACGGCGCGCTCGGCCGCGCTTCACGATTGACCTCGCACGCCTCATAGCGGCGACCTGACAACTCACACCTCTGTCTTCAACCCGACGTCCTCGGGGACTTTGACCTGCCAGAAAGGGGCCGCCAGCATGCCCGCAATCGACATCCGCAACCTCCGCAAGACGTTCGGCGAACACGTCGCCATCGACCACGTCGATCTCCGTGTCGAGGAAGGAGAGATCTTCGGTATCCTCGGCCCGAACGGCGCCGGCAAGACGACCACTGTCGAATGCCTCACGGGAATGATGCAACCTGACGGCGGCCAGATCCGGGTACTCGGCTTGGACCCGACGACGGAGACGGCTTCGCTCCGACAGGTCGTCGGCTACCAACTCCAAGCGAGTGAGCTGCCCGACGACATGCGCGTCGGCGAGGCATTGCGGCTGTTCGCCGCGTTCTATCCGGATCCCGCGAATATCGATGAGCTGCTCGAGACAGTCGGACTGCACGCGCATCGGACGAAGGCGTTCAGCTCCCTGTCCGGCGGCCAGAAGCAACGACTCTCCATCGCGCTGGCGCTCGTGGGCAACCCGCGCATCGCCGTCCTGGACGAGTTGACGACAGGACTCGACCCGCAGGGGCGCCGCGACGTGTGGGCGCTGATCGAGAACATCCGCAAGAAGGGGGTGACGATCCTTCTCGTCACGCACTTTCTGGACGAGGCCGAAACGCTCTGTGATCGTCTCGCGGTTATCAGCCACGGCCGCACCATCGCGTTCGGCACATCGAGTGAACTCATCGACGCATCAGGGGTCGTCTCCGGCGACGGTCGACGTCCGTCATTGGAAGACGCCTACCTGGCGTTCATTCACAACGACCAGCTGCTTCGTGCGGCACGATGAAAGGACACGCAGTGAACGCTCTCACGGCACTCATTCGCAGCGAAGCGACATTGTTGGGGCGCAATCCCACAGCGATCTTCATGGGGCTGCTCTTCCCGACTGCCCTTCTCCTCTTACAAGGGCTCGTTATCCCCGGTACCGACGAGCCTCTCGGAGGAGATGACCCGGCCTTCGCACAGCTCCGCGCGATCGACCTCTTCATTCCGATCGCGTTGACCGTCGCGCTCGGCAGCGTCACGCTCACCAACTTCCCGTCAGCGATCGGGGGATATCGTGAGAAGGGCGTACTGCGACGGTTGGCCGCCACTCCGGTCGGCCCTCAGCGGATCCTCGTCGCGCAGGTGATCCTCAGCGGTATCTCGCTGGTGCTCGGAGCCGCGATCGCCGTTCTCGCGGCCGTGATCTTTCTCGATGCTCAACCGCCGCAATCCGTGCTCCTCGTCGCCGGCGTCTTCGCCCTCGCCGCCGTGCAGATGCTCTGCATCGGTTCACTGATCGCTGCGCGCGCCAGCACAGCGCAGAACGCGAACGGAATCGGCATGCTCATCTTCTTTGGTTGTCTGTTCACCGCAGGAGTGTGGACGCCGGGCCCGCTGATGGCGGAGCCGTTGCAGCAGATCTCGGGTTTCACCCCCCTTGGAGCAGCATCGCAGTCACTCACCGCCGTCTGGTACGGGCATCCGATGACGCTCGTCCCAATCGCCGTCATGGTGGTATGGACGGTTCCCATGCTCCTCATAGCGATGCGGACCTTCCGGTGGAGGTGACAGGATGCCTGTGCAGCTGACCCAGCCGGAGGTCGACGATCTCCCTCGCGTCATCGAAGCGCTGCGACAGTGGCAGTACGAGGGCGCGCCGATGCAGCTGCATCCAGGGGACGTTGGGTGGTTCTGGCGATTTGGCGCTACAGAGGTATCACGCGCCGTTCGGACGTGGAGTGACGGGAAGCAGATTCTCGCCGCCGGTCTGCTCGACGGGCCAGGCCTCGTGCGACTGACTGTCGCGCCGCACGCGCGGCGTGACAAAAAGCTGGCACGACAAGTCGTCGATGACCTGACCCGGCCTGAGCGCGGCGTCCTGAGCGCCGGCAGGGCGAACGTCGAGGCGCCTTCGGATGCGATGGTCCACGAACTGCTCGCCGAGGAAGGCTGGGAAACCGATGAGCCGTGGACGCCGCTCCGTCGTGACCTCACTGCGCCGGTCCCAGACTCAGGGGTGCGTATCGAGGAGGTGGGGTACGAGAACGCCCAGACGCGCGTGGACGTGCAGCGCGCTTCGTTCGACGCTTCGTCTTTCACCGCGGCGCGTTGGAACGCCATGTCCATGGCGCCCACGTACGTCGATGCAAGTTGTCTGCTCGCCTTTGATGACAGGGGCAATGCTGTGGCGGCAGTGACGGTCTGGTCTGCAGGGGTGGGGAAGCCGGGGCTGATCGAACCCATGGGGGTACATCGCCGCTATCGCGGCCAGCGTTATGGGAGGGCGATTACGCTGGCGGCCGCTGCGAAGCTTCGGCAACTCGGATCGTCGAGTGCGATCGTCTGCACTCCCAGCGCAAATATCGGAGCGGTTGCGACGTACCGGTCTGCAGGTATGGAAGCGCGTACTGAGATTCACGATCGATACCGAAACCGCTAGCGGCGACGGACCGGCAAGGGGATCGCTGCGTTCGAACGTCCCAGAGGGTCTGGTGCAGGATCAGGTGACAGTTGTTGTTTAGGTCGCGAGGGCCAGGGCTGGGTTCATCGTCGACTCGAACTCGACGGGCGTCAAACGCCCCCGCCCGTATCAATCACACCCCCTACCCGGGTAGGGGGTAACGGGCTTGATCCAGATTCCGCACAACCACGCGGCCGGCAACGAGAACTGGGGCTTCTAAGGCACCTGGTCAAAGGCCCGAACTTGCGAATTGTCGCGGGTTCGGACCTTTTCCATTCCCGCTTTATCGCACCGTCAGCGTGACGGGTTCAGGAGCGACGAGAGGCTTGCCACTGTCCCCAGCGGTCCCACATCGCTGGCAGCTCGACCTCAAGGAAGGCGTAGAGCTCGGCGACGTTCTCGAGCCTGTCGCGACGTCCCGTCGACGGCTCGTCCAGGACGTCGAGTCCGCGCTCCACGATCTGACGGAACGCGGTCGTTTTCGCGTACCGATTCGCGAGCATTCGGCTCCACCCGTCGGCACTGATGCGCAGATACTCCTGCCGCTGACCGCGCTTGCGAACGCTCTCGACGAGGCCGCTCGGGGTGAGCAGTTTCGCGGAGGAGCTGATCGAGCTGCGGCTTACCTCGAGGACGCGCGCGAGGTCGGCGGCACTCTGCTCCGGAGGGTCACTGATGAGCAGCCACCCGATCACGCGGCCGGCGATGAGCGGCATCCCCTCGTCGGCGAAGAACACCGCGACCTCGTCGACGAAGTCGAGTTCGGTTTCCGTGGGGTTGGTCATGTGCTCATCCTCGAGAGAGGTCGTGTCACGAAGTGTCCGCATCATTCTGCCAGGAAGGCCGAGATCAGCCCGTTGACGAGATCGGGCCGCTGCCGATTCGGCCAGTGCCCAGTCTCTTCGATGAGCTCGTAGGAGGCGTTCGGAATGGCCTCCGCAGCCGCACGAGTGTGCTTGGGCGCGATGCCGACATCCTTGTCGCCCTGAATGATGAGCGTCGGACACTGGAGCTCGTGCAGCCGCGGCCGCAGGTCGACGTTCATCCTCCGGAATCCGATGGATCCGTTCTGCCAGTCGGAAGACCCGGAGCCGTTCGCGACGGCATCCGAGTGGTACTCGTCGACGATCTCATCGAAGTCATCCACCGGGCCGGCGAACAGGCTCGTGCGAGCGAACCACGCACATGCCGCACGGCTGCGGAAGATCCACGACGGCAGCGTGCGATTGAGGAATCGTGATTTCGCCATCAGCCAGAGCAGCTGATGGACGACGGGCGGGAAGGTGATGATCCCACCTGGCGCGAGCGCGACGATCTTCTGGACACGCTCGGGGCGTTCGATCGCGTAGGCGAGGGTCAGCGCTCCGCCTTGAGACACGCCCACCAGCGACACGGTGTCCAGCTCGAAATGGTCGAGGGTGGCGTCGATGCAACTCAGCATGCGCTCGTGATCGGCCTTGCCGTTCCAGGGGGTGGATCCGCCCTGCTTCGGCCAGTCAAGCGCGAAGACGCGGTGAGATTCAGCCAGCGCCGGGATCGCCCGTCGCCAGCTCAGCGAGATGTTGTCGTTTCCAGCGCCGCTCAACAGCAGTATTGCGGGCCCGGTTGTGCCTCGCGTGACGACGCGGAGGGAGCCCTCTGGTTGGGGGATCCGCACCGAGACGCCGAGGTCGGCGGCCGTGTCTCGTGTGTCTGTCATGGATCGAGTTTAAGTAGTTGCAGTAATTACTGCAACGACTGTATATCTCCCTTTGTCTTCGATCGCGGCGAAGTCGCGCAACACCTGCGCGGTTGTCGCAGCCGCCGGTTAGAAGGTCTCGATCGCGAGCACAGAGACGGCGACGTCAAGCGGCGTGCCGAACACGGTCGCCATGCTGACAAGCGAAAGCTCGCGGCCTCCCAGGGCCAACCGGGAGCCTCGACAGCGGCAATCCGTGCCGTTATCGTGGGCCACGAGGCGGCGGTTCCGCCGCGTGAGGAGCGTGATCATGCTGGTATTCGGAATCATTCTGATGGTGATCGGCGCGATCGTCGCATGGGCGGTGCCGGGCATCTGGCAGCTCGAGGGCTTCGACTGGGCGCTCATCGGCTACATCCTGCTCGCAGCGGGGGCAGTGCTCACCATCCTCGGGATTGTGCAGCTGGTACGACGCGGACGTGCGACCACGACGACCCACACGGCGGTGGATCCTGCCACGGGCACGCGTACGGATCATGTCGAGCGGCGCGACGACCTCACCTGACCCGCGAAGGGGAGTACTCGTCATGTCGTGCGCGCTCTGGATGCGCGCCATTGCGCCCTCGGGATCACGTCACTAGGGTCGCCGCATGGCCGAGGTCACGACGGGCGAACTGCTCGAGGTCGAGCATGCCGGCTGGCGCGCGCTGTGTGCCTCTCGGGGCGGCACCTTCTACGGCGAGCTCATGTTGCCGGACGCGTTGTTCATTCTTGTGAACGGAGCGACGATGACGCGTGACGATGTCACCGCCAGCTTGGACGGCGCACCGGGGTGGAGCTCCTACGAGCTCGCCGAGGCGCGTCTCGTGCCGATCGCCGACGACGTGACCGCGCTCAGCTACCGGGCAACGGCCACCCGTGCGGATCTCTCGGAGCCGTTCACCGCGCTCATGTCCACCGTCTACCGCCGCGTCGACGGGCGAATCCGCCTCGCGCTTTATCAGCAGACGACCATCACCCACTGACCGTGGCGGACGATGCCGTCAGCGAGTCGGCGCCGTGTGGTGATCGCGGCGCCGCGATGCCTCTGTCGACCACACCGGTGAGCCCATACGTCGACTGAGCGTCTCCGCTGCCGCGAGATGGTCCTCCGCGAGGGCGTCCCGGCCCTGCAGCCGCGCGAGGATGCCGAGGTGGAGACTGACCGGACCAGCATCGATCGTGCCATTTGTCGCCACCATGCCGTCGTGGGGGAGAAGCAGGTCGTAGAGGGCGCCCGCATACTGGTCGAGCGACAACTCCTCACAAGCGAGCGTGAAGTAGTGGAGCGCGTGGAGCCAGAGGAGGTCTCGCGGTAGGCGACCAAAATTGGTCGCCGCGAACTCGTCGATGACCGCCACCGCATCCTCCTGGTGCCCGGAGCGTGACAGCGCGAGCGCGAGCGCTGCGTTCCACGCGGGGAGCGCCTCGGTGAGCGCGACCGCCTGCTCCCGGACTGCATCCATGATTTCGGGCAGCCGCCCTTGGAGCATCCGAAACGTAAAAAGCTGCCCGGCGAACCAGGTGTAGGCGTCGGCCTGTTCGCTCTGCGTTCCGAGCTCGAGCGCCACCGCGGCCAGCCGCTCGGCCTCGTCGAAATTCCCGCGCGCGCCCTGACGCATCGCCTGCCACGTGCGCAGCAGCCAGGTTCGTGCGGGATCTGCGTGAACCTCGGCCAGTCGCACCGCTTCATTGATATAGCGCTCCGCGATCGAGAACTCCCCGAGGCCCAGCCTTGACTGGGCGGTCCCGACTGCGGCTGACAGGCGCATCTGCCGGTCTCCCAGACGGTTCGCGAGCGACATCAGCCGGTCGTTCATGAGCGCGCATTCTGCCGGATCCTCGAACAGGGCGTGTAGCACGGCGTACCGGTGCGCGAACACGAGAGCGAGCGCGTGCGGATCCTCGCTCTCCTCGGCGAGGTCCAGCGCGCGCTTCGCCGCCGACAGGACCTCGTCGCGAACGGCCGAATGCCGCACATTCTCGAGAGCCCACGCGCTGAGCAGCTTGGCGCGCGCGGAGAGGTCGTCGTCGGGGCTGTGCGCGAGCGCGACCTCGATGTACTCGATGCGCTCGTCGTCGATTGCGGAGGTGTTCGACCACCATCCGCGGTTGTTGGCGAGCACCGCGGTCGTCAGACGCTCGGGGTCGTCGGCGCGCCGTGCGAGACGGGAGGCTTCCAGAAGGCTGTCGCGGTACTGCGGCTGTGCGAGTCGCTGCTGGGCGCGCCCGAGCTCGATGAGCAGGTCGCACCGCAGCGTCGCGGGCGTCGCGTCATCCGCGAGACGCAGCGCGTCGCCGAGGAGTTCCTCGCCCGCGGCCGGCGCCCCACGGAAGAGCGCCTGCCTGCCCGCGGCGAGAAGGTGACGCACCGCGCGTTCAATTCCGTCGACCACGTCGGAGCGCCGGTAATGGTGCGCGATCAGCTGGTGATCGACCGCGACATCGCCGGTGTCGTCGCGGTCGAGCGCGCGGGCGATCTGCGCATGCAGCTCGGCGCGCTCGGAGGCGGGCAGGGAGTCGTAGAGCACCGCGCGCACGATGTCGTGGCTGAAGCGGTAGCGGAGAGGCTCCCCTTCGGCGTGTTCGATCAGCCGGTGGTGCAGCGCCGCGCTGAGGGCGGCGTCGCGCTCGGCTGGGGATGCGCGCACGAAGAAGTCCGTGAGGTGGAGCGGTGCGAACGTCGTGCCGAGAACGGCGGCCCGCCGCAGCAGGTCGCGGGCGCTATCGGGGAGGGCAGCAATGCGGCTCTCGATCACACGACTCACCCCCGCCGGCGGCGGGGGGAGCTTGGCGGACGACGGCCGCTCGATGAGCAATTGTCGCGTGAGCTCGAGCATGAAGAGCGGATTACCTCCTGACGCGTCGAGGATGTAGTCGCGTCCCCACTCCGGCAGCCGCTCGTCGTTCGACATCCGTTCGCTCTCGTCGTCGATGAGCTGTCCCGCCTCGTGGAGACCCAACCGCCGGAGCGCGAGGTGGCTGACCCGGCCCGACTGGCGCAGCAGATCGGCGAGCGGCGAGTCGTCGCCGGAATCAATCTGGCGATCGCGCACGCACACGATGACGAGCGCGTTGACGCGCCGTGGGCTGTGCAACAGATGCTGGATGGCGAGCTGCGACTCGTGATCGGCCCACTGGGCATCGTCGATGACGAAGAGCCCCGGCTCGTCGCGGGTCGTGGCAGACAGCCAGGCGGCAATGGCGTCCAGAGCGCGGTGGTGATCCGCGTCGTCGCGGCGCGCACGATGATCGCCGAGGTCGTCGTCGACCTCGCCCCGCCAGCCCGGCAGGACCTGAGCGAGGTTGGGCGCGCGGCGCCGGAGTTCCGCCTCGTACCGTGCGGGCAGGGGAGTGGCGAGATGCGCCTGCAGCAGCTGCGCGAACGCGCCGAACGCTGATCGGGTCGAGAGCTCGCAGCGGGCCCGCAAGACGGTGACGCCTCGCGCGCGGAGCCTGTCGATCGCCGCCTCGGCGAGCCGCGTCTTCCCGATTCCCGGTTCGCCGCTGATCGTGACAACTCGGAAGCCGTCACCGCTCTCACGCCAGGCCCGGTCAATGACGGCGAGCTCGTCGCGGCGGCCGACCAGGGTTTCGTCGTGAGCGGGACTGAGGGGCGTGGCCGGCGTCGGCGATTCCGGCTGGTCCTCGGGCGGCGGATCCGTAGCGTCCGCCAGCAATGCGCGATGCAGGTCCGCGAGCAGGGATCCTGGCTCCGTACCCAGCTCATCGATGAAGATCTCGCGCGCCTGGCCGTATGCGCCGAGCGCCTCCGCCTCGCGCCCCGCCTGGCGCAACGCGCGCATGAGCTGATGCCACGTCGTCTCGCGCAGCGGGTCGGACGCGAGCGCCGCGCGCAGCTCGTCCACGAGCGAGACTCCGGCCCCGCACGCGAGTGCAGCCTCCGCGCGGTCGTGGCGGGCGATCCGCCTCCGTTCTTCGAAGTGCAGCGCCGAGAGCCTCAGCCCGCGCGCTTCGGCGAGGTCGCCCAGGGCTGGACCGCGCCACACGTCGAGCGCCTCGGTGAGCGTATTCAACGCACGCGAGTACTCGCCGGCCTCGAGCTGCGCGCATCCCGCCTCGTGCAGCGCGGTGAAGCGCGCCGTGTCGAGATCGAGTCGCGACGGATCGAGGCGGTACCCGCCGGCGACGAACTCAACATCGACGCGGAGTTGCTTGCGCAGGCGCGAGATGTGCGCCTGCAACGCATGGGGAGCATCTGCCGGTTGCTCGTCACCCCACAGGTCGTCGACCAGCGTGTCGACGGGTACGGGGCGGTTCTCGCTGAGCGCGAGCCGCGTCAGCGCGACGCGCTGACGATGGCTGCGCAGTGGGACCCGGACGCCGTCGACGTGGACCTCGACCGAGCCCAGCAGACCTACGCGTGTGCCCGCCGCCGTCTGTCCCATTCGGCTTCCCCCGTTCGCCATCGATGGCGCAACGACGCCGTGCGGCGCAGAACCCCGTGACGAGGGGGATCGCCATGGCGTGACGCCTCTCCCTCAGCTTACGCAATCGGCTTCGATATCGATATGCCGATGAGGGTGGGTCTTCCTGCTGACACGCGAAAGACCGGGTGGCGACGAGGATCCGGCTGGCGACGGCTACCGCCGGCGACCCGCGATCGAGCGGATGAGCCACGCGATGACGGCGATCAGCACGAGCGCGATGCCGACCCAGAGCAGGAAGCGAACCGCCTCGACGATGCCGCCGAGCACCAGCAGTACCACGGCCACGATGACGATGATCCACAACAGAATGTTCATGTTCGTCACCGTAAGCACACCGAGAAGTTGAGGGGAGGGGGTTGACGACGACGCTCGTGTCGTCCAAGGGGACGGTACGGTCTCGATTGACGGCCTCGCGCCGCGTTGTCAACCGCCTTCCCCTAGCGGTGTGCGGTCGCTAGCGTGCGCACCATGGCTTCACTGTGGCAGCTGACCGCGCCCCGCATCCCGACCGATGAATGGCGCACGGTACCGGGAACGGTCGACGCGATCGTCGTGGGCGCGGGCCTCACCGGCCTCGTCACGGCCGTCCTACTGGCCCGCGCGGGTGTGCAGACCGTCGTCCTCGAAGCCCGCGAAATCGGCGCGGCGACGACCGGAAATACGACCGGCAAGCTCAGTCTTCTGCAGGGCGACGTCTTCTCGGAGATCCGTCAGCACAGCGGCGAAGACGTGCTGCACGCATACGCGCAGGCGAATCTCGAGGGACAGGCGTGGCTGTTGCGCGAGTCGATACGGATGGGGATCGCGCTCGACCGCCGGCCCGCGGTCACCTACGCCGCGGCGGACGCGGACGACGTCGACACCCAGCTCGCCACGCTCGAGGCTGAGCGGACCGCTATGGAAGCGGCGGGGGTCGAGGTCGTTCCGGGCGCTACGACAGAGGATCCCGTCGCCGCCGCGGGCGCTGTGCGGCTCGACGATCAGGCACAGCTGCAGCCCATGGCGGTGTTGGCGGGGCTGGCCGACGAACTGCGCGAGCGCGGCGGTCGGATCGTGACGGGCTGCCGCGTACGCGACGTACAGGAGAACGGCGAGGCGGTCTCGGTCGTGAGCGATCGCGGCACCGTCGAGGCCGCGCGGTGCGTGCTCGCAACGGGATTCCCGATCCTCGACCGTGGACTGTTCTTTGCGAAGCTCGACCCGTCGCGCTCGTACGCGGCGGCGTACCGGCTTCCGCACGAGTCGCCGCCTCGAGGCATGTATCTCGCCCTGGGATCGTCGGGCCGCTCGCTGCGCACGGCGACGGGCGCCGACGGCGAGGAGCTCCTCGTCGTCGGCGGAGGGCCGCACGTCACGGGAAGGTCACCGGACACGGCACGCGCGCTCGGTGGCATCGATGCGTGGACTGCGGAGCGGTTCTCTTCGCCGGAGCGGGTCGCGTGGTGGGGCGCACAGGACTACAGGACCCACTGGCGGCTGCCGTTCGCCGGAGCACTTCCGCGCGGAGGCGGACGTATCTACACGGCGACCGGATACAACAAGTGGGGCATGACGAATGCCGTCGCGGCCGGGCTGACGATCGCTGCCGACATGCTCGGAGGGCGCCTCGAGTGGGCCCACACCCTGCGCGAGCGCGCGTTGCGGATTCCGGCGGTGAAGGCCGTCGTCGGCGCCAACGCGGAAGTGGGGCGACGGGTGATCGTTGACTGGGCCTCGAGTGGGGCGGGCACCGGCGGCGGCGATGATGAACCCGCTGAGGGCGACGGGATCGTCGTGCGCGAAGGAGCTTCGCAGATCGCGATCTCCCGTGTCGACGGATCCATCTGTCGTCTGTCAGCCGTCTGTCCGCACCTCGGCGGAATCGTGACGTGGAACCGTGCGGAGCGCAGCTGGGACTGTCCTCTGCACGCCTCGCGGTTCTCCGCGACGGGCGAGCGTTTGGAGGGACCAGCCGTCGACGATCTCGCGTCCGCACCCGTGTGAGCGAGATGTGAACGCTGCGTGGTTGTCTGAGGGATCTCGCACGCGCACAGGAAAGCAGCACGCACCATGCCATTCACACGCAACGTCAGTACCCCCAGGATCACGACCGTCGCCACTCTGGTAGCAGCCACATTGATGCTCGGCGGATGTTTCTCAAACCCGATCGACGAGGTCGTGGACCAGATCGATGAGGCAGTCGCCGGGGAAGCAGCGGCTGAGGCGGCCGCCGATGACGAGCAGGCTGACGCCATCGAGGTCGAGGTCGAGGATTCGGACGGCGAAGTCGGACTCACGTCGGGCAATACCGTCCCCGACGGGTTCCCCGCCGAGGTGCCGTACATCGACGGCCGGATCATCGTCGGACAGGTCGCGGGTACGGGAGACAACAAGCTGTGGAGCCTTGGGATCGCGGTCGACGATGTCGAAGCCGCGTTCGCCGAGCAGGTCGAACTCGTCCGTGCAGAGGGTTTCGAACCCGGACTCGACAGCCCCGACGGTCTTCTCAAGCAGTTCTCGAAGGACGGCCTGGCGCTGTCGGTGAGCGCCTCCGAACTGGCGGACGGACAGCCGATGGTGATGGTCCAGGTCCAGAGCACGGCCTCTGACGACGGATCCTCCCGGCCCGAGGACGGAGCGAACGATGCGGACACAGACAACGCCGACGCAGTGGACGGCGACATCGTCTGTGAGGACGGCGATGCCGCCGCTCGTGCCGAGATTCCGAACGAACTCGCGGAGCTGAGCGTGCCCTTCTACCCGTGCCTGGTCGAGATGTCCGCGATCCCGGGAAGCGACCCGCTGTTCGTCGGGGAGTACGACACGGATCACCCGTCGGTCCTCGTCGAGGCCGAGATCCTCCTGCAGTTCGAAGGATCCGATTGGGAGGTCACCAGCCGCGCGAACGAGGGCGACAACACGATCACTCAGGCCGAGATGCCCGGATACTCGCTCGTCGTGGTGGTCGGCCCGAGCCGGATGCCCGACGCCGAGAGCAGCGTTCACTACACCTTGCGCCCCCAGTGACCACGGATCCGCGCCCCTGATGGAATCGCGGAGGACAATGGGCGTATGTCGTTCCCGCTGATCCCCGAGCTTCCGAAACCGCAGTATGTGATGTCGCAGGAGGGCTTCCGACTCGCGACGTACACGTGGGGTGACGAGGACGCGCCCACCGTCGTCGCGGTGCACGGCTTCGCTTCCAGCTGCCGCGACAACTGGGTGAACACGGGGTGGGTCAGCCGCCTCGTGCGAGAGGGGTTCCGCGTGCTCGGGATCGACCAGCGCGGGCATGGCGCGAGCGAGAAGCCCCACAGCCCCGAGGACTACACGATGGACGCGCTCGTCGCCGACGTCGGCGCCGTCCTCGACACGTACATGGTCTCGTCGGTGTCCTACCTCGGCTACTCGCTCGGAGCGCGCGTCGGATGGCACGTCGCGCACGGGTTCCCGCTGCGCGTGGACCGCGCGATCCTCGGCGGCATCCCGGATGGGCGTCCACTCGGCCGTCTCGACATCGCTCAGGCGCGTGCGTACATCGAGGACGGAACCGAGGTGACGGACCGGGTCACGCGCAACTACGTCACGCTCGCCGAGCGGGTCGCCGAGAACGACCTCCGCGCACTCGTCGCGCTCGCCGCGGGCATGCGTTTCGGCGATGAGGATCCGGATCTCGGGGATCCGCCGCAGCAGCCGATCCTCGTCGCGACGGGGTCCGAGGATCGGATCCTCGAGGAGTCTCGAGAGATCGCCACCGGGCTGCCGGACGGAAGCTTCGTGGAACTGCCCGGGCGGCACCACTTCAACGCGCCGGGGTCTCGAGACTTCAAGGCGGCAGGCGTCGAATTCCTCATGGCGGGGCAGCAGGGCTGACCGCGACTGAAGCCCGTCGACAGGACTACGGCAGTTCGTGGACGGGCGCCGGGTTGACGCCGGATGAGCCCGGTGGGCCAAGAGTGTTGCCGTAGTCGTGCATCGGACGGTCGGCGAGGGCTGAGGCGGCCGGTCGTTCAGGCGGTGACGTCGACGATGCGTGTCGCGCCGCGTACCGGCGTGAGCGCTCCGGACGTCCAAGCGGCGACGTCCGTCTCGAG
>JAJYSF010000266.1 GCA_021793715.1 Actinomycetes bacterium | reverse complement strand
GCCGGCAGCCATGGCTGCCGGCCGACAGCTACGAGGCCATCAACGCGATCGCCGGGTCGTTCGTCTCGAACAACATTGAGGACTACTACCTCAACCCGTGGGAGCTCGGCTACGGCTCGTTCGTGAAGTTCGACCACGACTTCATTGGCCGCGACGCGCTCGAGAACCTCGACCCGGAGAAGCAGCGCCGCAAGGTGACGCTGGCGTGGAATGACGAGGATCTCGCCAAGGCCCTCACGACGGTGCTCGACCGCGATGGTGACGGCTACCAGTTCTTCGACCTGCCGAACGCGAACTACGGGTCGAGCAACTTCGACGCCGTGCTCGACGCCGACGGCACGAACATCGGTGTATCGCTGTTCACGGGCGTCACCGCGAACGAGAAGCGCGGCCTCTCCCTCGCCACCGTCGATCGCGACGTCCCGGAGGGCGCCGAGGTCACGGTCGTCTGGGGCGAGCCCGACGGCGGCAGCGAGAAGACCACGGTCGAGCCGCACCAGCAGCTGAAGGTGCGCGCCATCGTGAGCCCCACGCCCTACTCGACGGTCGCTCGCGAGACCTACCAGGGCGGCTGGCGCTCCACCGGCTCCCTCTGAGCGCACGACGCGTCGAGGCGGCCCCGGATCCGCACGGATCCGGGGCCGCCCGTCTGTGCGTGGGGCGGACGGATTCGCGCCAATCGTGTGCGTAGATTTGGTTGACAATCCTGGCCAGGGCGGTAGCGTCGGCGGAGAGCCCGGGGCAGTGACGCACGGGTGGCCTCCGCGGCGAAAGCCCCGCCGCAACGAAGGGACGCGCATGCCGACGGGCGGGACGAGTACGACAGCGCCGAGCGACGACGACCTGAGCGTCCGGATCCGGCACGCGATCCTCGAGGGCGAATTCGCCCCGAACCAGCGCCTCATCGAGGCGGACCTGAGCGAGAGCTTCGATGCCTCGCGCGCTGCCGTGCGGACGGCGTTGCTGAGCCTCGCCGCCGAAGGCATCGTCGAGCGCCTCCCCAACCGTGGGGCGCGCGTCCGCGCGATCAGTGTGGGCGAGGCGATCGAGATCGTCGAGGCACGCATCGGGCTCGAGACGCTCGTCGCGCGCAAGGCCGCCGAGTCCATCACGAGCGCACAGGCCGCCGCCCTGCGCGATCTGGGCCGCGAGCTCGAGGCGGCCGTGTCCTCGGGCGACCTCGTCGGTTATGCGCGGCTGAATCAAGAGCTCGACGCTCGACTGCGCGACATCGCCGATCACGACACCGCCCGACAGCTGCTCGAGCGCCTCAGCGCCCAGTCGGCCCGGCACCAGTTCCGGCTCGCTTACGAGCCGGGCCGAGCGGCACGATCCGCCCCCGAGCACGTCGCGATCATCGACGCCGTGGCGGGTGGGGACGCGGACGCGGCCGAGATCGCGACGCGCACGCACCTCGACGGCATCATCGAGCTACTCGGCACCCGCCTCTGACGGACTCGCACGACGACGGGGCGCCCGCACCAGGTGCGAACGCCCCGTCATTCACGGCGCGGGCTCACTCGAGCTCGTCGACCGTTTCGTAGCCGTTTCCGTTGTACTGCTGTACGACCAGGCTCGACACCGCGGGCTGGCCGTCCTGCGTCGCGTCGACCGCCGTACCGTCGAGCATGAGCGGCGCCTGCAGGTCCGAGACGCCGCGCAGCGCCTCCATGAACGACTCACGCGTCGGCTCGGTCATCGCCTGGAACGCCTCATCGAGAGTCGCACCGATCATGTAGCTCCACATGCAGTGTGGGAAGTCGGGGGTCGTGGTGTAGTCGCTCGAGTATTCCTCGAGCGACGACAGGAACGTCTGCACGTCCTCGTCCTCCGCGAACGCGGGCGACTGCGGCGCCTTCGCGAACGACACCGTGTAGAAGCCGTCCTCGGGATCGGCGTTCGCCGGGTCCAGGATCGCCACGGGGCTCGACGTGTTCGACGGCAGGAACCAGCTGGGCGACCAGCCGAGCTCACGCGTCTTCTCGATCGTCGAGATCATGAGGGGGGTGATCGACATGGCGTTGAAGAACACGTCAGCGTCGGTCGCCGCCAGCTCGGTGATCTGCGCGTCGACCGACGTGTCAGTCGCCTCGTACGTCAGCTCGGCCGCGATCTCGACGCCGGAGCCCTCGACCGCCTCTTTGAATCCCTCGACGTAACCCTCGCCGTAGTCGTCGTTCTGCGACAGGATCGCCACCGAGACGTCGTCGCCGGAGGAGGCGAGCATTTCGCCGAACGCGGCGCCCTCGTTCATGTAGGTCGGCACGAAGCCGAGCTGCCACGGGCTCTCGGCCTGGTCCGAGAAGATCGGGTCACCGGTCTGTACGAGCACCTGCGGCACCTCTTCGTCGATCGCGGCCTCGCGGTATGCGAGGTTCGTCGGCGTGCCGAGTCCGGAGGTGAAGGCGAACACATCGCCGGCATTCTGCTGGAAGTTCTGCAGTGCCTTCTGCGGGTCGTACGTGTCGTCCCATGCTTCGACGTCAACGGTGCGCGTCTTGCCGTCGCCGAACTCGATTCCGCCCTCGTCGTTGCGCTCCCCCATGTAGGCGACCAGCCCGGCCACGGTGCAGTTGCCGGGACCGGCGGTGCCGCCCGACAGCGGCGTCGTCACGCCGAGCGTGATCGATTCGTCGGTGATGCCGGGGCTCGCTGCGGCCTCGCCGCCGTCGCCACCGGATCCGCCGCCCGCGTCGTCGCGGCCGCAGCCGGCGAGCACGAGAGCGAGTGCGGAACCGACGGCCACGGCGCCGACCAGCTGCGACTTTCTGCTGTTCAGGATCATTGCTGAACCTCTCTGTTGGTGATGGGAAGGGAAATCAGGAGTCGGTGGGGGTGTCCGCGCGTCGCGGCGATCGCCGGGCGCGGAACCAGCGGCGGATCCGATGCGGCACGCTCGCGAGCCCGCCCGGCAGAACGATCAGCACCGCGAGGAGAATGATGCCCTGGATGAGCGCGGTGAGCGTCGGCGCGATCTCGTTGGTGATGCTCGGCACGAAGACGTAGTAGACGCCGCCGAGCAG
>JAJYSF010000265.1 GCA_021793715.1 Actinomycetes bacterium | reverse complement strand
AGGATCCTCGCGCCACCGGCGTGCTTGGCGAACCGCTCGACGTCCGTGAGCGCGGAGGGACGTCCCGCGTACTCCTCGAGCAGGCGAGCCAGCTCAGCACGGAACGACCGGTCGCCCATCGCCTCCTCGTGCGCCGCGGTGAGTTCGTCGAGGGCCGCGATGAGCGACTCGGGCATGAACCGCCCGCCGAAGTCACCGAAGAACGGGCCAGGCTGATCGCGCAGAGACATCAGAGTCCTTCCGTCGCCGAGATGAAGCTGCGAAGGCTCGCGACGGGATCGCCCGTGACGAGCGCCTCGCCGATGAGCACGACATCCGCGCCGCCCCGGCGGTAATGGACGACGTCGTCCGGAGAGTGCACAGCAGACTCGGCCACGCGGACCGTGCCGTCCGGGATCTCCGGCGCAAGACGTTCGAACAGATTCGCATCCAGACTGAAGTCCGTCAGGTCGCGCGCGTTGATGCCGATGATCGGGGCGCCGAGGTCGCTCGCGATCGCCACCTCGTCCGACGAATGGGCTTCGACGAGCGGGGTCATTCCCATCTCGGTGATGAGGCCGAACAGCTCCGCAAGGACGCGGCGTTCCAGTCCCGCGACGATGAGGAGCACCATGTCGGCTCCCGCTGCCCGCGCCTCGGCCACCTGGTACGGGGTGGCGATGAAGTCCTTGCGCAGCACCGGCACGCCCACGCGGCGCTTGACCTCGACGAGATCGTCGAGGGATCCCTTGAACCGCCGTCCCTCGGTGAGCACGCTGATGGCGCTCGCGCCGCCGGTCTCGTAGAGCGACGCCTGGTGGGCGGGATCCGGAATCGTGGCGAGGTCGCCCCGCGAGGGGCTCGCGCGCTTCACCTCCGCGATGACGTGCACGAGCTCGGTGCGCGCGAGCAGGCGCGCCGCGTCGAGTGCGGGCGGACGCTCCGCGGCGTCACGCTCCACCGCGGCGAGCGGGCGAACGGCCAGGCGCTGTTCTGCGTCCTCCACCGCCCCGGACGTCAGGTCGGCGAGGAGCGACATCAGTGGCCCTTCGGCTGGTACTTCGGCCCGTTGACGCCGAACCCGGCCTTGGCGAGGATGAATCCCGCGATTGGGCCCACGATGAACACGACACCGCCGACGATGAGCAGCCACGTCAGGGCCAGGAACAGTCCGACCGTCGCGATCGCCACGCCGACGAGCATCAGGAGGACGTTCGTCCAGGCGGCGGGCGAGTGTCCGTGGCCGGGATCGCCGATGGGGTTCGTCATAGAGGCACTCCTCGTCACAAGCAGGGGATGGTTCGAGTCTACGGGATCCGCGATGTCAGCCGTGCCGGCCGCGATCCTCGCCGTCCGCGGAGGTCGGGTCGTCGCCCCGGGAGAGGTCATCCCACGAGTCGACAGCGTCCAGCGGCCCGGAACGCACGCCGCTGTGCGTGCCCGCGGCCGCGTCGTAGCGATGACTGCGTCGACGCCAGGCGTGTCCGGTGACCGCTCCGACGATGCCGGACACCAGGACGATGAGCCCCGAGACCGCCGCGATCCACGGCCAGAAAGTGGCCTCCACTCCGGAGACGAGGTCGGCGACGGCGTCGTGTCCGGCGATCCCGGTGTGGTCGGTGACGACCGATTCGACGGTGGCCACGCCGGGCGCGACGGCGACCGGCGCGCAGATCCAGACGAGGGCGGCCCCCAGGATCGCGGCGAGCAACGACAGCACGAGCCGAGCGACGCTGCCGGTCAGGGCGAGCGCGAAGCTCAGCGCGAGCGTCGCGAGCGCGAGCGGCTGCAGGAGCGCGAGGACGTCGGATCCGGCCGCGTCGAGCGCGACGCCCGCCACGTCGGTGCGTGCCCAGACCTGCGTCGACGCGATGAGCGCCATGGCGCCGCCGACGAGGATCGCCACGACGACCGTCGGCCTGCCGCGCCGCGCCGCCCAGCTGGCGCGCTCGTCGGTCACTGCGAATCCGCCTCGTCGGGTGCCGCGAGCAGGATCCTCTCGTCTCCGTCGAAGCACGTGCGGGTGCCGGTGTGGCATGCGACCCCCACCTGCTCGACCTCCAGCAGGATGACGTCGCCGTCGCAGTCGATGCGCGCGCCGCGCACATGTTGGACGTGCCCGGACGTGTCGCCCTTGCGCCAGTACTCCTGACGGCTGCGCGACCAGTAGGTGGCGCGGCGTTCGGTCAGCGTGCGGCGCAGGGCCTCGTGGTTCATCCACGCGAGCATCAGCACCTCACCGGAGGCGTGTTCCTGCACGACGGCGGGTGCGAGGCCGGCCGCGCCGAAGCGCACGCGCGAGATCCGCAAGGCGAGATCGAGATCGGTCGGCTCACTCATCGGATCGGGATCCCTTCCTCGCGCATGGCGGACTTGACCTCGTCGATCGTGATCTGGCCCGTGTGGAACACGGTCGCGGCGAGCACGGCGTCCGCGCCGGCGTGGATGGCCGGGGCGAAGTGCCCGACGTCGCCCGCGCCGCCCGAGGCGATCACGGGAACCGTTGCCACGGCGCGGATCCGCTCGATGAGCTCGAGATCGAAGCCCTTCTTCGTGCCGTCGGCGTCGATCGAGTTGACGAGCAGCTCGCCGGCGCCGCGAGAGACGGCCTCCTCGGCCCACGCGATCGCATCGAGGTCGGTCTCGCGGCGTCCACCGTGCGTCGTGACGACGAAGCCGCTCGGCGTCCGAACCGAACGTGTGATGTCGAGCGAGAGCACAAGGCACTGCGCGCCGAACCGGTCGGCAATCTCGTCGAGAAGGGCCGGGCGGCCGATCGCAGCGGAGTTCACCCCGACCTTGTCGGCCCCGACGTCCTGCAGCCGCGCGACGTCGTCGACCGAACGGATCCCGCCGCCGACGGTGAGCGGGATGAAGACCTGTTCGGCGGTCGATCGAACGACGTCGTAGACGGTGTCGCGCTCCTCGACGGACGCGGTCACATCGAGGAAGGTCAGCTCATCTGCGCCCTGGGCGTAGTACGTCTTGGCGAGGTCAACGGGATCGCCCATTTCGCGCAGGTCGGCGAAGTTCACACCCTTGACGACGCGCCC
>JAJYSF010000264.1 GCA_021793715.1 Actinomycetes bacterium | reverse complement strand
TCTGCTCCGCCGCCTCCGCGGATCCGCGCAACGTCGTCACCCGCATGTCGTACTCGCTCACGAGCGCGCTCTGCTCGGCGATGTCGGCGTCGAGTGCGTCGAGCTCGGCGCGGGCGTGGACGACCTCACGAGACGCGCCCTCGACGGCATCACGCGCCTCGATCACGATGTCCCCGAGCCGCGTGACCTCCTCGTGTGCGGCATCGATCGCCTGCTGCGAGACGGTCACGGGGTTTTCGCCTGCGTCGTCGTCGCTTCCGAGCAGCGAGAGCCGCTGGTTCGCAAGTGTGTAGAGCCCGCGGATCCGCTCCTGGACCTGCTCGAGACCGAACACCACGCGCTGCGCCTCGTCGACGGCCCGGGCGGTCTGTTCCCGCTCGAGGTGCGTGATTCGCGATCGGATGTCGGAGGCCTGTTCCTCGAGCGCGATGCGCTCCGTGTGTCGCTCCTGCTCGCCGCGGGCGTGCTCCGCGAGCTGGCGCCGCAGCTGTACGACGTCATCCGCGTACAGGCGCGCCTTCGCATCGCGCACGACCGCGGCGATCGTCTGCGCCTGCCGCGCGATCTCCGCTTGCCGGCCGAGCGGCTTGAGCTGTCGACGGATCTCCCCCGCCAGGTCGCTCAAGCGCATGAGGTTCTGCTCCATCGCATCGAGCTTGCGGAGCGTCTTTTCCTTGCGACGGCGGTGCTTGAGGATCCCCGCGGCCTCCTCGATGAAACCGCGACGCTCCTCGGGCGTCGCACGCAGCACGCTGTCGAGGCGGCCCTGACCCACGATGACGTGCATCTCACGCCCGAGTCCGGAATCGCTCAGCAGTTCCTGCACGTCCAGCAGACGACACGCCTCGCCGTTGATGGCGTACTCGCTCTGGCCGCTGCGGAACAGCGTGCGGCGAATGGAGACCTCGCTGTACTCGATCGGCAGTGCGCCGTCGGCATTGTCAATCGTGAGCTGCACCTCCGCGCGACCGAGGGGCCCGCGCGTCGCGGTGCCCGCGAAGATGACGTCCTCCATCTTTCCGCCACGGAGGGTCTTCGCCCCCTGCTCGCCCATGACCCAGGCCAGAGCGTCGACGACATTCGACTTCCCGGATCCGTTCGGGCCGACGATCGCGGTCACGCCCGGTTCCAGGACGAAGGTGGTCGGTTGCGCGAACGACTTGAACCCCTTCACGGTGAGGCTCTTCAGGTGCACGTCGGTCTCCTTCCCTGTCGTCGCCTCGCGCGCGGATCCTTCGTCACACCCTATTCCGCACGCCCATCGCGACTCGGGAACGGCGCGGGACACGCCGATATCCGCGTGTCTGCTTGACGTGGAGCATTCTCTGCGCGTACTTTCAGACAGCACCTAGTCGATCCGGGTTCATCGCCCGCAGAGGTCCGAGAGGAGGAAGACCATGATGATTCGAAAGTCTCAGATCACGGCTTCCGTCCCCGCTCTGCGCATGGCGCGACGAGGTTCGACAGGCGTCCGCATTACGGCTAATCGCTAGAACCGTTTCTGCTGCAGAGCCCAGGTTCGCGAACTGCCGTTCTCGCCGGTCCGTTCTGAGGACCCTTGGCGTCGTGATCGACGCCGATCTTTCCGGTTGAGCACCTCTACCGCTCACCATTTCCCCTCCCTGTCCCGGTCAACGGGATCCCTGTGTCCGCGATTGCGCGGATGCGACCTTCACACACTGGAGTCCATTGTGAAACTGTCTGTTCCCACCCATCCCCCGAGTATCGAGCGGCCCGCCGAGCAGTCGGCCGTCGACACCGCCACGCAGATCCTGCAGCGCCGCGCACCGCGCACCGCGCTGCTGGATCGCCTGGCGATGAGCGTCGGGGTCGCGCTGCTGATCTGGGGCACGCGCCCCGAGAGGCGTGCCGCGCCCGACGTCAGCGGATACCGCGTGGCCGGCAAGTCGCCGGACGCACGCCGGTCCGTTGATCGCACCCTGGCCGCTCACGGCCTCTTGCATCATCCCTTCGCCCGCTGAAAGGAGGAGAGCACCCATGCCTCGAGACATCGCGCCGCTGGGGGTCCCCGCCTCCGCCGATGATGCCGCGTGGTGCGCGTACGTCGACATCGTCAATGCCGCGTACGCGCACGACGCGGGCACGGACCTGCTGAGCTGGGACCGCGTGGACCTGCTGTCGCGCCTGCAGCGACAGGAGCATCAGGAGATTCACGCGTACGTCGCGCGGGACGACGGCGTCACGATCGGCGCCGCCTCCCTCGAGTTCGACCGCTCAACGAAGAACGACGTCGAGTTCATGGTGTCTGTGGATCCGACGCACCACGGTCGAGGCATCGACGACGCGCTGTACGAGCACCTCGAGCACGAGGCGCGTCGCCTCGGTCGTTCGGTCGCGATCGACTTCAAGGCGACGCCCGTCGACGGATCCGAGCTGGACGACGCCGACGTGATTCGCCCGTCATCCGGAATCGGCGGCGTGCCGCGCTCCGACGAGAACGCGAAGCTCCTCACTGCCCGCGGGTATGCCCTCGGACAGGTGGAGCGAGCGAGCACCTACCCGCGCGGCTCGGATCCGGCGGTGCTGCGGACGCTTCTTGCCGACGCGCTCGCCCTGGCAGGACCCGACTACGAGCCTGTCTGGTGGTCCGGCCGCACGCCGAATGCGTATGTCGACGCCTATGCGTACGCCGTCTCGCGGATGTCGACGGATATCCCCGCGGGGGATCTCACGCTGGAGGAGCAGACGTGGGATGCCGCACGCATCCGCGCCCGCGAGGACCGCGTCGACACGACCGGTCAGATCTGGAACATCTCCGCCGTCGTGCACCGTCCGACCGGCACGATCGTCGCGTTCAACGAACTCGTCGTCCCCGCCGACCGCACACGCCCCACGGAGAACTACGGCACGCTCGTGCTCACGGAGCACCGCGGCCGCCGCCTCGGCACCGTCGTGAAATGCCTCGGTCTGATCGGGTGGCACGAGACGGAGCGGGAGTCGCGGTGTGTCTTCACCTTCAACGCCGAGGAGAACCGCCACATGCTCGACGTCAACGAGCGCGTGGGCTTCGTCC
>JAJYSF010000263.1 GCA_021793715.1 Actinomycetes bacterium | reverse complement strand
CTGCACCTGCGCGCCGAACTCCGGCACAACGCCGTCATCGCCGAACGTGGCGACCATGCGCGTTCCTTCGCTCGCGCACAGGAGCGCCTCGTCGATCCCGGGAAGCATCTGCTCGCTCACGACGCTCGGCGTCACAATGCGGGTGAGGCTGCCCGGCTCGCCCCACATCGGCACGGTCGCGCCGGTGGCGGGGTCGACGAACAGCAGGTCGAGCGCGACCCCCTGGCCGAGCGACTCGATCACGCGGCCGTCGCCGGGGACGATGTCGCTGTGCGCGGCCCCCGCGGCCGTGAATCCGGCGGGCGCATCGACCGTCAGGTCGGGTCCGAAATCACCCGAGACCTCGATCGCATCGATGGCGGGGCCGGTCACGGCCTCTCGCCCACACGACTCCGCCGTGGCGGGTGCGGAGGCGCATCCCGCGAGGGCGAGCGCGGTGAATCCGAGAACACTGGCTACGGCTGTCGTCTTGCGCACCGGAACAGTTTAGGCCACGTCGCCGTCGGATTCGCCGCGCGTCTCCTGGTCGCGCTCCGCGGTCGCGCGGCGGACGCCGTCTGCGGCCTTCTGCGCCTCACGGACGCGCTTGCGGAGATTCTTGTCGGTGATCTCGCGGTCTCCGACGGATCCAGGGGTCCACAGCCGCTCGTCCTCGTCGCCGTAGCTGCGCTTCGAGGCGCGACGCTTGATCTCCGGCGGCACGCTGCCGTCGGCGAGCTTGCGCGCCGTGATGAGGAAGCCCGTGTGCGCGACCATCCGGTGATCCGGCCGGACAGCCAGACCGTCGACGTGCCATCCGCGCACCATCGTCTCGCTCGATTCGGGTTCGGTGAAGCTTCCCATCCCCCGCATGAACTCGGCGATGCGACTGAGCTGCGTGGCGGTCGCGACGTAGCACGTGACGACGCCGCCCGGCGCGAGCGCGTCGCTGACGGCGGGCAGGACCTCCCAGGGCGCGAGCATGTCGAGCACGACACGGTCGACGGATGCGGCGGGCAGCTCGCGCGGCAGCGCCTCCGCGAGGTCGCCGAGGTGGATCTGCCACTGCGGCGGGAGCTCGCCGAAGAACGTCTCGATGTTCGCGCGGGCGACCTCCGCGAAGTCCTCGCGTCGCTCGAAGGAATGCAGGCGCCCAGTCTCGCCGACCGCGCGCAGCAGGCTCCCCGACAGAGCGCCGGATCCGACGCCCGCCTCGACGACGACCGCGCCCGGGAACACGTCGGCCTGTGCGATGATCTGCGCGGCATCCTTCGGGTACACGATCGCGGCGCCGCGCGGCATCGACATCACGAAGTCGCGCAGCAGCGGCCGCAGGCACAGATACTCGTGGCCATCGCTGTTCGCAACGACCGAGCCGTCGTCGCGGCCGACGACGTCCTCGTGGCGGAGGACGCCGAGATGCGTGTGCAGCTCGCCCTCCTCGCGCAACGTGATCGTCTGCAGCTTGCCCTTCGGTCCGGTCAGCTGCACGCGGTCGCCGTAGCGGAAGGGTCCGCGAACCGGGGTCACGTGCCCATCCGGGAGTGCGCCGCTCGCCACACGTCCGCGGCGTGGTCGAAGGTGCGGCCCGCGAGGGTTTCCCAGATCACGTCAGCGCCGAGGTCATCCAGGCCGATGAGGTTCGGCACGCCGATCGTGGCGGCGCCCGACGACACGGCCGCCCGCAGGCCGGTCGGCGAGTCCTCGATGGCGACGCAATCGCGGATGTCGACGTCCAGCGCACGCGCTCCCGCGAGGTAGGCGTCCGGATACGGCTTGGGGCGCTCGACGTCGTCGCCGCCGAAGATCACGTCGAAGGCGTCGAACTCGATGAGCCCGGCGACGTGGGCGGCCATCCGATGGCGCGACATCGTCACGAGCGCTGTCTTCACACCGCGTTCGCGCAGCTCGCGCAGGAACTCCCATGCTCCGGGGCGGAACGGCACGCCGTTCTCGGTGAGCTGCTGCAGCACGCTGTCGGTGAGGTAGTCGACGATCTCCGGCACTGCCATCTCCACGCCGCGACCCTGCAGGATTCGCGCGGACCCCTCGAGGTCGTTGCCGATCAACTGGAGGGCGTCCTCATGCGTCCAAGTGCCGCCGAAGCGCTCGACGAGCGGCGTCTCGGCTGCCATCCAGTACGGTTCGGAGTCGATCAGCGTTCCATCCATGTCCCACAGGACGGCCTTCGGCCAGGCAGTGTCGGTGAAAGTCACCTCACCAGACTATGGGGTCCGTGATGGCGATAACCTGGTGGGAATCGAGCAGGAGGGACACGGGTGGACGACACGACACGGGATGCCCTCGGTCCGCGGATCGCGGTAGCCGCATTCGACGGATGGAACGACGCCGGCGAGGCGGCCTCACACGCCACGAGCGTGCTGCGCGAGTCGACCCCCAGCATCGAGGTCGCGTCGGTGGATCCGGAGCTCTTCTTCGACTATCAGTACACCCGGCCGTTCCTCCGCACCGACGGTGAGGGGCGGCGACACATCGACTGGCCCGAGGCCAGCCTGTATCGTCCTCGCGATGCGAACGGCTTCTGGACACTGCGCGGCGTCGAACCGGCCCGCGCATGGCGCAGCTTCACCTCGGAGTTCGTCGATGCGCTGCTGGCCGAGGACGTCACCGGCCTCATCGCGGTCGGCGCCATGATGAGCGACGTGCCGCACACGCGTCCGATCGCCGTGCACGCCGTGAGCGAGAACGAGCTTCTCCGCGACCAGCTCGACATCGACCGCGGCCGCTACGAGGGCCCCACGGGGATCCTCGGCGTCCTCACCGATGCCACCGAGCGCGCGGGAATTCCGACGATGTCGCTGTGGGCGAGCGTGCCGCACTACGTCGCTGGCACGTCGCCGTCGCCGAAGGCGACGCTCGCGCTGCTCGAGCGGCTCAGCGACCTCACCGCGCGCGAGATCGACCTCGGCTCACTCCCGACCGAAGCCGCCGCGTGGGAGGCGACGGTCGACGCGGCCGCCGCGGACGACGACGAGATGACGGACTACATCCATCAGCTCGAGGAGACGCGCGACACGTGGGACTCGCCCAGATCGG
>JAJYSF010000262.1 GCA_021793715.1 Actinomycetes bacterium | reverse complement strand
GCAGGAGAACGTGCTGCAGGCGACCGTCGCGCAACAGCCCTACAAGATGGGGGAACTCGCGATTGAGCAGATCGCCCAGAAGCTCCGCGGCGAGGAGGTCGACAAGACGGTGGCGGCGCCGATCTCGCTCCTCACCACCGAGAACGTGGACACGCCGGAAGGCGAGGCGCTCTGGTACAAGACCGAGTGCGCCGGTTGAGCTGAGGGGCGGACGACGAGATGACGGTGACCGGGTACCTGAGCACGCTGTCCGCGCGGCAGGGTGAGCCTGTCGACTGCATGGTGAGCACCGACGCGGCAGAGGTGGTGCTGGATGTCGTGCAACTCCTGCACGGAGACGACAACCGGGCGGGCCCCGGACGCAAGATCCGCGACGTCCCGCAGATCGCAGCGGTGCGCGCTACTGGCGCGCAGCAGGACATTCACCTCGGCTCGTGCATCGTGGTTCCGACCATCGGGCTCCAGCCCCTCCCCGGGTTGGAACTCGATGTGCGCCTGCAGCCGACGACGCCGGTGATCGGGCGGCGCCAAGGCGTCATGTCGTTGCTGGACGATGCCGACGGCGCGGTGCTGACGCTGGAGATCGCGGGCGACGGTTCGCTCACGGTCACCGGCGCAGACGGTGTCGCGTTCTGTGAGCTTCCGGTCGAGTGGCGACGAGGATCCTGGTACCGCGCGTCCGTGCGTGTCAACGCGGCGGGAGCGGTCACCCTGAGTTGCTCCCGCCTCGACGGCAGCCGCGAGCAACTGGAGGGAACCCGTGAGGGCGGGTCCGTGCCGCTCGACAGCGCGGCGCAAGTGGCGGTATTCGCCGCCTCGAGGTGTCGGCGGCGCGGGCGGCAGTGGATTCCGCAGGACGTCTTCAACGGCAAGCTCGAACGTCCCATGATCCAACGGGTCCGCGACGACGGCCGCCTCGCTGTCGTCGCAGACTGGCGGTTCGAGCGGACGCCAGAAAGCGATCGATGCGAGGACGTCAGCGGGAACGAGTACGACGGCGTGGTGATCAACGCTCCGTTGCGGGCGGCCACGGGTCATCGCTGGCGCGGGCGGGAGGTGGACTTCACGAAGGTCCCCGACCAGTACGGGGCGATCCACTTCCACGATGACGATCTCGATGACGCGAACTGGGAGCCCACGGCGACCTTCACGATTCCGGGCGGCCTGCCCTCTGGCGTCTACGCGGTGCGTCTCACCACGGACACCGCGGTCGACCACGTTCCGTTGGTCGTGACGCCCGGCTTCGAGGGGCCGCGAGAGCGGATCGCCGTCCTGCTGCCGACCTTCACCTACGTCGCCTACGCGAACGAACGAATGGTCACCCGGCTCGACTTCGAGGGCGACCAGATGAGCGATCACCCGATTCATCCCGGGCATCGGGACCTGGAACTGGCGCGGCACCCGGAATGGGGACTCAGCCTCTATGACGTGCACTCAGACGGCAGCACCTGCGCCTACTCGACCTCGCGCCGACCGATCCCCAACCTGCGCCCTGACTATCGCTCGTGGCTGCAGAACGCGCCGCGGCATCTGAGCGCTGACCTTTACCTCGTCGACTGGCTGACCGAGTGCGGCTACGGCTTCGACGTCATCACGGACCACGACCTGAATGGCGACGGTGCGCGGATCCTCGATGACTATGACGTCGTGATCACCGGCAGTCACCCGGAGTACGTGAGCGGTCGCATGCTCGACGCGTTGGATACCCACCTCGCTCACGGCGGATCGCTGATGTATCTCGGCGGCAACGGCTTCTACTGGGTGACCAGCCAGGATCCGCGGCGGCCGCACCTCATCGAGGTGCGGCGCGGACCGGTCGGCACTCGTCCGTCAGAGGGCGCGCCGGGCGAGGGCACCCACAGCACGACCGGGGAGCCTGGCGGCTTGTGGCGGCAGCGCGGGCGCTGGCCCAACCGGCTGACAGGCATCGGCATGACCGCGCAGGGTTGGGACGCCAAGGCGCCTGGCTACCGGCGGACGTCAGACGGCGAGGATGCACGGTTCGACTTCGTCTTCGACGGCGTCGGAGACGACGAGGTGATCGGTGACTTCGGCCTCATCATGGATGGCGCCTCCGGCGACGAGCTGGATCGCTTCGATCTCGATCGTGGAAGCCCGCCGGAAACGGTCGTCATCGCGACCACGACCGGCCACAGCGACTTCTATCAGCTCGCGGGCGAGGACGTTCTGGCGTCACGAGCGGGACTCGGCGGCACCGAGTCGTCGGAGGTGCGATCGGACATGACCTGGCTGGAGAAGCCCGCCGGCGGAGCCGTGTTCAGCGTCGGATCGATCTGCTACACCGGTTCGCTCTCCCACAACGGCTACCGCAACAACGTGTCCACCGTGACGGGGAACGTGCTCGACGAGATGCTGCGGCGGCCGGGGAAGAAGGGCTGACGCTGCGTAGGGCGCCGGTCCCTCGGCGCCCGCACCATCAGGCGCAGCGGGTCAGTCGATAAGGCATTCGCGCCGTCGCCCTTCGTTTGTCAGTGGTCGTGGGCTACTCTCGAACCAGGTTCACGAGTTGCAGCTGTCGGTACCTGGCCGGCTGCACGGCAACCCTCTCCATCGAGCGGGGTGCCCCAGGGGAAGAACCGGCTCGTCGCGACCGCGGCGGGCAAGTCGATGGGAGTTCGCCGCGTGCGGGCACCCGGAACGGAGTTCTCCGATGTCCCTGATCTATGTCGATTCCGGCGCCGATGACAATCTCGATCCCGCTGACGGCTGGGGCGACGTCCCCGAAGCCGACCGGCCGCTGTGGTCGCGCTACATGGTCGATTACATGCCGTGGTTCCCGGGCGCCGTCATCATGAACTACATCGCCCCCGGTGTGATGAATGGCGGCACGCGTGCGCCGCAGATCTGGAAGGATGCGGCCCGCGCGCTCCACGCCGCCGGGTTCACGCCGGCCGACTACTACCTGCTCGCGACGCTCGTGACGGGACGTTTCCGCAACGAACTCGACGTGCGCCGGCACGCGCGCCTTTTCGAACTGTGGCCAGACGAGAAGCGTGCAAGTAACTTCCGCTTCACC
>JAJYSF010000261.1 GCA_021793715.1 Actinomycetes bacterium | reverse complement strand
TCGCGCGCATCGCCCCGCTGTTCGAGCAGTCGACGGCGAACGACGGCGTCACGTACACGTTCGCGTCCGGCGAGCAGTACGTCGCGGAACCGCTCGCGATCGGCGACGCTCCCCGAGGCGAGTTCTTCGAGCCCGAGGACATCACAGCCGCGGTCGCGTGGCACGGAGCCGACAAGGCGATGCACATCAAGCTGCCGCGCGAGGTCGAGGTCGACGAGCCGATCGTGCTCGACATCGTCGGCCAGGGCGCGGACAAGCGTGCGGACGCCCACATCGTGATCGAGGCCGAGCCGATGTCGAAGGGCACTGTCGTGCTCCAGCACACGGGCTCGGCGCGGTACGGCCAGAACGTCGAGATCATCGCCCGCGACGGCTCGAACCTGACCGTCATCAGCGTGCAGAAGTGGGATGACGACGCGCTCCACGCGTCGGCGCACCAGGCGCGGGTCGACCGCGACGCGTCGCTGACGCACTTCGTGATCACGTTCGGCGGCGATCTCGTACGCGTGAACCCCAACCTCGAGCTGTCGGGGCAGGGGTCGCACGGCGAGATGTTCGGGCTTGTCTACAGCGACACGGGCCAGCACCTCGAGAACCAGGTGTACCTCTTCCACAAGGGCGAGAACACCTCGGGCGATGTGCTCTACAAGGGCGCCCTCCAGGGCGAGACGGCCCGGACCGTCTGGATCGGCGACGTGCTGATCGGTCCGGACGCGACCGGAACCGACTCGTACGAGGCCAACCGCAACCTGCTGCTCACAAGCGGCGCGCGCGCCGACTCGATCCCGAACCTCGAGATCAAGACCGGTGACATCAAGGGCGCAGGACACGCGTCTGCGACGGGTCGATTCGACGACGAGCAGCTGTTCTACCTGCAGACCCGCGGCATCAGCGAGGAGGAGGCGCGTCGACTCGTCGTGCTCGGCTTCCTCTCCGAAGTGCCGCAGAAGATCCGCATTCCGGAGCTGCAACAGACGCTGCTCGCCGACATCGAGCGCGAGATCGCCGAGGGAGTGAAGCGGTGACCGCCACGCGCGTGTGCGGCCTGAGCGACCTCGCTCAGGACGAACCCATGCGCGTCGAGATCGACGGCACGCCGATTGCGGTCGTGCGCGACTCGAACGACGAAGTGCACGCGATCGGCGACACCTGCACGCACGGTGACATCTCGCTGTCCGAAGGCTTCGTCGAGGGCGACACGCTGGAATGCTGGGCCCATGGCTCGGCGTTCTCGCTCCGCACCGGCAAGCCTCTCAACCTCCCCGCTTACGAGCCCGTCCCGGTATACGCCGTCCAGATCGACGGCGATGACGTGCTCATCGACATCAACGTGAAGAAGGAATACTGACATGGCTGTTCTCGAGATCCGCGACCTGTTCGTCACGGTCGAGACCGATGAGGGAACGATCCCGATCCTCAACGGCGTCGACCTGACCGTCGCCAGCGGTGAGACGCACGCGATCATGGGCCCGAACGGATCCGGCAAATCGACGCTCGCCGCGACCATCGCCGGCCACCCCAAGTACGAGGTCCAGAGCGGAACCATCACGCTCGACGGTGAAGACGTCCTCGAGATGGGCGTCGACGAGCGGGCGCGCGCGGGACTGTTCCTCGCGATGCAGTACCCCGTCGAGATCCCCGGCGTCTCGGTGACGAACTTCCTGCGTACCGCGAAGACCGCGATCGACGGCGAGGCGCCGGCGATCCGCACGTGGGCCAAGGACGTCCGCGAGGGAATGCAGAACCTGCGCATGGACGAGAAGTTCGCGCAGCGCAACGTCAACGAGGGCTTCTCGGGCGGCGAGAAGAAGCGCCACGAGATCCTGCAGCTCGAGCTGCTGAAGCCGAAGCTCGCGATCCTCGACGAGACCGACTCCGGCCTCGACGTCGACGCGCTCAAGGTCGTCTCCGAGGGCGTGAACCGCGCCAAGGACACCACCGACCTCGGCGTGCTGCTGATCACCCATTACACGCGCATCCTCCGCTACATCAAGCCCGACTTCGTGCACGTCATGGTTGAGGGCAAGATCGTCGAGGAGGGCGGCCCCGAGCTGGCGGAGCGCCTCGAGGAGGCCGGCTACGAGAGCTACCTCCCCGAAGACGCGCCCCTCCAGGGCTGAGGAAGCGTAAACTATGACTATGTCCGCCCCGCTTACCTCCGCGCTGTATGACGAGGTCACCGAGGCACTCAAGGACGTCATGGACCCCGAGCTCGGGGTCAACATCGTCGACCTCGGGCTGATCTACGACCTCGCCTGGGACGACGAGAACGACGCGCTCGTCGTGCACATGACGCTCACGAGCGCCGGGTGCCCGCTCACCGACGTGATCGAGGAGCAGATCGCTCAGTCACTCGATGGCGTCGTCAAGCAGTTCCGGATCAACTGGGTCTGGATGCCGCCGTGGGGCCCCGAGCGCATCACGGATGACGGGCGCGACCAGATGCGCGCGCTCGGCTTCGCGATCTGAGACGCGTACGAAAGGTCCGCGGGCTTTGGCCCGCGGACCTTTCGTCGTGCCTGGCGTCCTCAGGTTCCGAAACGGCTCCAGTATGCGAACGTCGGTGTCATCTGTGGAAGATCGCGCGTGACGGGCGATGACGCTCGGCGACGGGGGACTATCCGTGCTGGCGTAGGGTCGGGACCATGACGGAACCGCTCGACTCCCTGCCCCTCGAGACCCTCCGCCGGCGCTCCAGCACGAAGTGGGCGACGCACCCCACAGATGTGCTGCCGCTCTTCGTCGCCGAGACGGACTTCCCGCTCGCCGAGCCGATCACCCGAACGCTGACCGACGCGATCGCGATCGGCGACACCGGCTACGTGCCGCCGAAGACGGCGTACCCCGAGGCGTTCGCCGCGTTCGCTGAGCGGCGCTGGGGCTGGCAGGTCGATCCCGACCGTGTGCGCACGACGTGCGACGTCATGATGGGGGTCGCGGAGCTCGTCCGGGCGACAGCGAAGCCGGGGGAGAAAGTCGTGATCACCTCGCCCGTGTATCCGCCGTTCTTCAGCGTGCATGACGAATCGCACACCGAG
>JAJYSF010000260.1 GCA_021793715.1 Actinomycetes bacterium | reverse complement strand
AGGTCGAGACGTTCAAACCCGAGGTGCTGCCGAACGTCATGAAGCTCAACGCCGCACGTCTGCTGAAGCTCGTATGACCGCCGATCCCGTTCTCGATCGCCTCGGCTTCACCGAGCGCCACCTCTCGAGTTCTGCCCGCGCGGCGCTCGACGAGCTGGCGAACGTGCTCGAGAGCCGGATCCGGCCCCTGCTCGCCGACGCGTGGGAGCGGGCCGTTATGCCTGACGAGGTGCTCGGCGAGCTCGTGCCGCTCGGACTCATGGAGCCGACCGGCGTTGATGCGGCCGAGGCCGATTCGAGCCTGTTCAGCGGCTTCCGCAACTACGTGCTCGCGCGCTGCGACACGTCTGTCGCGACGATGTACAACGCCCAGTCCGGGCTGTTCCGGGCGATCGTGAACCACGGCGGCTCGCCCGAGCAGGCCGCTCGGTGGGACCCGCTCGTACGCCGCTTCGAGATGCGGGGCGTGTTCGCGCTGACCGAGCCGAACCACGGATCCGACATCGCCGGCGGCCTCGCGACGACCGCGACGCGCGAAGGCGACACGTGGCGCATCGACGGCGAGAAGAAGTGGATCGGCGGTGCCGACGCGGCCGACGTGCTGGCGGTCTTCGCCCGAGACACGGCCGACGGCCGCGTGAAGACGTTCCTCGTCGATCGCGATGCCCCCGGCGTGACGCTCGAGCCCATCGAGGGCAAGGTGTCGCTGCGCATCATGCAGAACTTCCACATCCGTCTCAACGGTGTGCGCGTGAACGAGGACCACCGGCTCCACGGCATCGACTCGTGGCGCGACGTCGCCGATGTGCTGCGCCGGATGCGCTCGGACGTCGCATGGATCGCCGCGGGCTTGCAGGCCGGCGCGGTCGCGGCCGCCCTGTCCTACGTGCGCGAACGCGAGCAGTTCGGCCGGCCGATCGGCGGCTTCCAGCTGGTTCAGGAGAAGCTCGCGCGCATGCTCGGCAACGCCACCAGCTGTCTCGCCCTCGCTGTCGAGCTGTCCGTTCAGCAGGACGCGGGCATCTGGAGCGACGAGAACTCCGCCCTCGCCAAGATGGTCACGGCCGAGCGTGCGCGCGAGACCGTCGCCCTCGGCCGCGAGCTCCTGGGCGGCAATGGGCTGCTCCTCGAGCACGCCGCCGCCCGGTTCTTCGCCGATGCGGAGGCCGTGTACTCGTACGAGGGCACCCACGAGATCAATTCCCTCATCGTCGGCCGGTCGCTCACCGACCAGTCGGCATTCACCTGACACCTCCACGGAAGGACCGCATATGACTACGCAGACCGTCGTCCCCTACGCCGAGATCACCTCACTCGAGGGTCGCGACCTGGGCTTCACCGACTGGTTCGAGATCACGCAGGACCGCGTGAACACGTTCGCCGACGCCGTCGACGACCACCAGTGGATCCACGTCGAGCCCGAGCGTGCGACGGCCGAGAGTCCGTTCGGCGGCCCGATCGCGCACGGCTTCCTGTCGCTGTCGCTCGCGACGAAGTTCTGGAGCGACCTGTGCGACGTCGAGGGCGTGAAGACCAAGGTCAACTACGGCCTCGACAAGGTGCGCTTCGTCTCCCCCGTCGCCGTCGGCGCGAAGGTGCGCATGAACGCCGTCATCGCCGAGGTCACCGAGGTCAAGGGCAACGGCTACCAGCTCGCGGTCGACCACACGTTCGAGGTCGAAGGATCCGAGCGTCCGGCCGTCATCACGCGCAGCCTGTACCGCTTCTACGCGTAATCACCCCAGCGTCGCCAGAGATTGCGGCGGCGGAGGCACTCCGCCCGCAATCTCTGGCGACCCTCACGACACGAACGAGGACGTTCACGAATGTTCAACCACGGCATCGGCGCCTGGACCTCGAAGCGGCGCCTGAAGCAGCCCGACAAGCTCGCGCTCGTGTTCGACGAGCGCACGTTCACCTACCGGCAGTTCGCCGACGCGGTCGACCAGATCGCCGAAGTGCTGCACGTGCGCGACATCTCGCGCGGCGATCGCGTGGCGTACCTCGGTGAGAACAGCCCCGAGTTCCTTTTCACGCTTTTCGCGTGCGCGCAGATCGGCGCGGTGTTCGTCCCCGTCAACACGCGGCTCGCGCCGCCCGAGATCACTCACGTGCTCACCGACAGCGGCGCGCGGGCCCTCATCCACGACGAGGAATTCGCCGAGCGCGCAGCACCGGGCATCGAGGCGGCCGGCGTCGCCCACGTGATCCCGACGGCGGGAGAAACCGGCGAGACGCTCCCGAAGCTCATGACCCTCTCGCGCGGCGGACGGGTGGCCGAGACCATGGCGCTCGAGGAGCCCGCCGCGATCATCTACACCTCCGGCACGACGGGCCGCCCCAAGGGCGCCGTCCTCAGCCACGAGAACCTCACCTACGTGTCGTTCAACGCCGTCATCGACTACGGCTTCTCCGACGCCGACACCGGCCTGCTCATCTCACCGCTCTTCCACGTCGCCGCGCTCGGCATGGGTGCGCTGCCGCTCGTGCTCGTCGGCGGCACCATCGTGCTCGAGAAGGGCTTCGACGCGGGTCGCGCGCTCGACCTGATCGGCCGCCACGGGATCACCTCGCTCAGCGGCGTGCCCACGACCTACCAGCTGCTCGCCGACCACGAGAAGTGGTCCGAGACCGATCTGTCGACGCTGCGGCGGCTCACGTGCGGCGGATCCGCCGTGCCCACGCGGATCCTCGACGCCTACGAGGAGCGCGGGCTCGCGTTCTCGCAGGGGTACGGCATGACCGAGACCTCGCCGGGCGCCACCTACCTTCCGCCGCAGTGGACGCGCGAGAAGCAGGGCAGCGTCGGCCTCCCGCACACGTTCACGAACATCCGGATCACGAATGAGGATGGACAGGTGGTGCCGCGCGGCACCATCGGCGAGATCGAGATCCAGGGCCCGAACGTCTTCGCCGGCTACCACGGGCTGCCGGACAAGACGGCGGAGTCGTTCCGCCCCGGCGGCTGGTTCCGTTCCGGCGACATGGGCTATCTCGATGACGACGGGTTCCTGTTCATTGCCGATCGCCTGAAGGACATGATCATCTCGGGC
>JAJYSF010000259.1 GCA_021793715.1 Actinomycetes bacterium | reverse complement strand
ACGCGCCGTCGCGCGAGGCGGAGCCGAGGAGGGCGAAGAGCAGCGCGGGGGAGTCGGGGAGCGCGTAGGCGGCGCCCGGGCGCAGCCCACCGGAGGGGAGGAGAGGCGCCAGGGCGTCATCGACCGGCAGCGCATCGGGTTCTGCCGTGCGCCGCTGCATCCGACTGATCTCCGCGCGTAGCCGCGTGATGTCGGACAGCTGCTCGTATGCTGCCATCGCCACACCCCCAGGATAGAAACTATGTTCGAATATGCCAAGTGGCACTCGAACACTAGTTCGAACCTCCGACACGCGAACGCACCGCCGTGCCGCTTACCGGGCCACCGCTCCATCGTCCTGCGGCGCCTTCGCGAGTGCGCGGCCGGCCGCGCCCGTCCGCGAGTGCTCTCCGGCCCCGTTTTCACATGAAAAGGACGTGTCGGCATTCGCGAACAGCGATGGAGCGCTCACCGTGCGCTGGCGTGACGGCGCCGCGGTGCACGTCGGCACTCGCGAAGGTGTGGCCTGTGGATAACCTCTGCGACGAAGGGCGCGCTCTGCAAGGGTCGTCGCATGAGCCCGCGATTCGCGCTTCCCGATCAGCTCGGCGAGGCGTTCTCGGTGCGTGCAGCGCGCTGGCGATTAACTGTCGCGCTCGAAGCCATCGCCCCATTCGAGGTTGAGCTGGTCCGCACCGCATGGTTCGGTGACGCTGTGCTGTGGCTCGCGCCGAGATCGGACGCGTCGCTTCGTGCCGTGATCGAGGCCGTCGAAGGCGTGTTCCCATCGCTTCGGCCATACGGCGGTGCGTATGACGAGACGATCCCGCACCTCACGATCGGCGACGGCAAGCCACGCAGCGTGCTCGTCGAAGCGGAAGCAACCGTGGCCAGACTGTTGCCCATCACCGATCACGCCGATGCGGTGACGTTGCTCGCCGAACGCTCAGACGGAAAATGGCACCCCATCGACGTCTTCCCGTTGGGCGGATAGCGCCTCACCATCTCTGCGAGTGCCCACCCGCCCTGCCGCCGCCTGGAAGGGCGTTCCGGCACTCGCGACCGCGTGGGAGGGCGGCGCCGCACTCGCGGACGCCCCGCCGCGCGGGTGCGCGGCGCTGCGTTAGGACAGGAGGCCGATGCGCTCGAGGCGCTTGGCGAGCCCGGCGCCGTCGACCGATGAGACCCAGGGAACGCCCGCGGCCGAGTGGTCGTCGACGGACATGCGGCCACCCGCGAGCACGGCTTCCGCTGCGGTGAGACGGCGGATCGCGACGCCCGCGACAGACGAGGGATGCTCGGCCGTGAACGTCGTGTAGATCTCATCGTCGTGCTGGCCGTCGTCACCGATGAGCAGCCAGGTGATCTGCGGGAACTCCTCGGCGAGCCGCCGGAGATTCGACTCCTTGTGGGCGCGTCCACTGCGAAACCACCGGTCGTGCGTGGGGCCCCAGTCGGTGAGCAGCATCGAGCCGCGCGGGAACAGGTTGCGGTGCAGGAATCGGTTGAGCGTCGGCGCGACGTTCCACGCGCCGGTGGAGAGATAGATCATGGGCGCCCCGGGGTTCTCGCGCATGAGCCGATCGAGGAGCACTGCCATGCCAGGGACCGGCTGGCGTGCGTGCTCGTTGACGACGAACGAGTTCCATGCCGCGAGCAGCGGACGGGGGAGCGCCGTCACCATCACGGTGTCGTCGACGTCGCTGACGACGCCGAAGCGCACGTCCGGGTCCACGATGAACGCGTGGGCCTCGACGCTCGTGCCCTCGACGGTCATCTGGAACGACTGCCATCCCGGGGGCAGATGGGCTGGCAGCGTCACGTCGATCACGCCGCCGCGGTCGGCGACCACGTTGTGCGTGTTGTCACCGATCGTGACCGTCACGGTCGCGTATCCCACGGCGATCCCGACGAACGACCGCCATCCGCGCACGCTGTCGCCGCGCCTCTTCGAACGCACGGAAGGCAGGATCAGAACGCGCCCGACGACACGCACCCACCCGTCGCCGCCGTAGCCCGGGAACGGGAGGACGGTTGGCGTGCGCCCACGCTTGCGCGCCACACGTTCGCGCCACGCGTGGAAGCGACGTTCGAGGCGTGCGATCCACAGGATCTTGCGGGCGGGATCGTGTGCGGGCTGCGCTGGTCGGGATGCCATCGCGCTCAGTCTTTCATGTGGCGGCGTTCGAGCCAGCCCAGCAGCTTCTTCCCGGCGAAGATGACCAGGAGTCCGGCGACGATGATGCCGATGAACACATAGGCGGCCCAGTGCGCGCTGCCCGCGAGCTCCCGGTAGGTTTCGGCCGCGCCTGCGGCGATCGAGATGTAGATGCCCGACCACAGCACGCACGCCGGAATCGTCCACGCGACGAACTTGCGGTACGGGTACCCCGACATGCCGACGGTGACGGGCACGACGGAGTGCAGTACCGGGAGGAAGCGCGAGAGGAAGATCGCGATGCCTCCGCGCCGGCGGAGGTAGGTCTCGGCGCGGTTCCAGTTGCGGCGTCCGATCCGACGGCCCAGGCGCGAATCGCGCAGCCACGGCCCGGCCCAGCGTCCGATCGCGTAGCCGATGCTCTCGCCGGCGAACGCCCCCGCGACGACGAACGCACCGAGAATCACGGCCTCGGGGACCGAGGTCACGCCGGTCGCCGCGACGATCACGATCGTGTCACCGGGCACGATGAGACCGATCAGCACGCTCGTCTCGAGCATGATCGCGATGCTGGCGAGGAGGATCCGCAGCCATGGCGCGACGCCCTGCACGACATCGAGAATCGTCGTCAGGATCTCGTTCAGCACGTTGTCGATCCTACGGCCGAGAAGCTGAGGAGCGCGCGGTAACCTGGAACCATTCGTTTCCTCGCGCGCTCGCACGCGCGATTCCCTGATCGATTGGCTTCCTTCGACGTGTCAGAGCCCACCGCCCCCGAGACCAGCGCCGCCGAGAACCACCGGATCCACGAGATCCAGCAGAAGTGGCAGCAGTACTGGGAAGAGCACGGCACCTTCCACGCGGGCGGATCCGCCGACGACCGGCCGCGCAAGTACGTGCTGGCGATGTTCCCGTACCCCTCGG
>JAJYSF010000258.1 GCA_021793715.1 Actinomycetes bacterium | reverse complement strand
TCGACTGCTGGCCCGCCACGATGTTCATGATGATGATGCCGGCGACGATGCCGAGCACGAGGATCACCGTCGAGATGATGAAGGCCTTGCTGCGCACGCGCGTGACGACCTCCCGCTCGCCGACGAGGTACGCGGCGCGGGACGTGGAGAGGGACGTGGGGTTCATCGGACGACCTCCTTGAAGATCTGCGCGAGCGACGGGTGCTGTGGCGCGAAGCTAGTGACGGATCCTTCGGCGACGGAACGACGCAGCACTCGCTGAGCGGTCTCGGCGCCGTCGACGTCGAAGACCGCTCGTCCGGTGTCGAACTCGATCACGTCCACGCCCGGCTCGTCGCGGAGCCAGCCGGCGTCTCCGCTGGAGACGAGTTCGTAGCGGTTGGATGAATGCTCGGCGCGGATCCCTTCCCGGTCGCCAGCGGCGCGGACGCTGCCGGCCGCGATGATGACGAGGTCGTCGCAGAGGCGCTCGACGACGTCGAGCTGGTGCGATGAGAAGAGCACGGCCGCGCCCTGACGCGCGCGTTCGTGCAGCACGGCGACCACGGTCTCAACGGCCATCGGATCCAGCCCGCTGAACGGCTCATCGAGGATCAGCACGTCTGCGTCGTGGACGAGAGCGGCCGCGATCTGCGCGCGCTGCTGGTTGCCGAGCGAGAGCGCCTCGATCGGATCCGAGAGCCGCTCACCCAAGCCGAGTTCCTCGAGGATCCCCCGTGCCTTCTTCTCGGCCGCCGGCTTGTCGAACCCGTGGAGCCGGGCGAGATAGGTGATCTGCTCGAGCACCTTCATCTTCGGGTAGAGGCCGCGCTCTTCGGGCATGTAGCCGAAGGTGCGGCGCTGCGTCGAGGTGAGCGGCGCGCCATCGAGCGTCACCTCTCCCCCGTCGCGCTCGAGTAGCCCGAGAATGATGCGCATCGCCGTGGTCTTGCCAGCGCCGTTCCCGCCGACGAAGCCGGTGAGCCTGCCGCGCTCGACGTTGAACGACACGTTGTCGAGCGCCGTTCTGTCGCCGTAGTGTTTCGTGATTTCCGAGACGGTGAGCATCGCGGATCCCTTCTGCTTGGGTACGGCTCGACGTTACGGCGGCGGTCGGGCGTGCACATCCGCCGCGCGACGGATTCCTCCCCTCCCCTTCGCGGTGGAACATGAAGAAACATTTGAATTCAGTGGAATAGAGTCGGCCCGGACGCGGTTGTCGCCTCCGTACGTTTTCCCATTCCTCACATGAAGGAGACCCCGTGACGAAGATCGGCATCCTGGTCGGATCCATCGGTACGACCTCGATCAACAAGACGCTCGCCGGCGCGCTGAAGAACCTGTTCCCCGAGGGCGTCGAGGTGGTCGACATCCCGATCAAGCAGCTGCCCTTCTTCTCGACCGATCTCGAGACCGACTTCCCGCCGGTGGCGCGTGAGTTCAAGGACCTCATCGAGTCGCTCGACGGCGTCATCATCGTCACGCCCGAGTACAACCGCTCGATCCCCGGCGTGCTGAAGAACGCGATCGAGTGGGCGAGCCGTCCGTACGGCGAGTTCTCCTTCGGCGGCACTCCGGTCGCCGTCATCGGCGCCTCCCCCGGTGGCATCGCGACGGCCGCCGCGCAGCAGCACCTCAAGGCCGTGCTGAGCCACGTCAACGCCATCGTCATGGGCCAGCCCGAGGGGTTCATCCAGATCACCCCGGGCCTGATCGACGAGCACGGCGAGGTCACGAACGAGGGCACCAAGGCGTTCCTCGAGGCCTACCTCGCGGCATTCCTCGATCTCGTCGGCCGCGTGCAGAAGGCGTACGCCTGATGCTCCCCTGACGCCACGACGCTCCCCGCGCCTCGGATCCTCGCGGTCCGGGGCGCGGTGCGTTTCGGGTGCCTCCGTCGCGCGAGGGAGGCGCAGCGCGCGACGGACGCCTACCGTGTAACCCATGACGACGCACACGACGGATGCGCGCGAGCGGACGATCTCGCGGAACGCCGCCGGCCCCGCCGCGGACGCGTTCACGAGGGATCCGGCCACGGCCACGCAGCTCCGCAACGACATCTGGATCGGTCTCACGATGTTCCTCGGGGCGATCGTGAGCGTCGTGCTGGGGTTCTTCTCCCAGGTGATGGGGCCGGGTGGTCTCGACGTGAAGTGGGGCATCCTCTACGCCGCTGCCTTGACGCTGCCGTTCGTCGTTCGTCGGCGCTACCCCATCATGGTGGCGCTCGCCACGAACGCGGCGTACGTCGTCGGCATGGAGGCCGGCGCGACGGAGCTCTACGTCGGTCAGGTCGCGCTCTTCCTCTCGATGTACACCGTCGGCGCCTGGGTGGACGACCGACGACGCGCGAACATCGTGCGGGCGGTCATCATCGGCGTCATGGTCGTCTGGCTGCTGACAGCCACGTTCCGCACCGCCACGATGCCCGCCCCGGAGAGCGTCGAGAACGCCGTCGGCGCGATGTCTCCTGTTGTCGCGCTCATGATGACCCAGTGGCTCATCAACGCGGTGTTCTTCGGCGCGGCTTTCGTCATGGGAAACAACGCCTACGAGGCGGCGCTCGGCCGCCGCGCGCTGCGCGAGCGCACGGCCGAGCTGGAGGAGCAGCAGGAGATCGCCTCAGCCCAGGCCGTCGCGCTGGATCGGGTGCGGATCGCCCGCGAGCTTCACGACGTCGTGGCCCACCACGTCTCGGCCATGGGCGTGCAGGCAGGGGCCGCGCGCACCGTCATTGACCAGAACCCCGAGGCGGCCAAGACGGCGCTCGCCGCGGTCGAGGACTCGTCGCGGCAGGTGATCCGCGAACTCCACCATCTGCTCGATACGCTGCGCCACGACGATGATCACGAGCACGAGGCTCCCTCGACGATCGGGCTGGATGATCTGGATCCGCTCGTGCGCTCGTCGAGCGCCGCGGGCACGCCCACGTCGATGCGGATCATCGGCGATCCGGTCGAGGTGCCGGAGTTCGTGCAGGTGAACCTGTACCGGATCGCCCAGGAGGCGCTCACGAACGCACGCCGACACGCAGGGCCGGGGGCCTCAGCGGACCTGCGGCTGCGATACACCGAAGATGCGGTT
>JAJYSF010000257.1 GCA_021793715.1 Actinomycetes bacterium | reverse complement strand
TTCCGATCTCATCGCACAGCCGGACATCGAGTGGAGTATCGCAACGTATCCGCGCACCGCGCTCGTGCCCGACGGCGACGACTGGCGCGTGTCATCCACGTCCGGCGTCGCGCACATCTCCCTCTCGGTGCTGTGCTACTCGAACGGCGCCGTGATCCCGGTCGACGAAGACGTGCACTTCACGATGATCGCCGAGGTCGACGTGCGCGACGACGGCGGCGTGCACATCACGATCGACCGCGACGGCGAACAGCCGCCCACCGCGAATCACTGCGCGTAACGCCGCGCTCCGACCGCGCAAACGCGCCTTTATCCGCACAGGAAGGTGCTTTTGCGCGACCGGAACGGACCGGGTGTCACGGTCGCTACAGGCCGCGGGCGCGGTCGCGCTCCGCGATGCGCTGCAGGCGCTGGTTGTATTCCTCGAGCTCGGCGTCGCCGGTCCGATCCGCGTGACGGTCGCGGCGTTTCTGTTTGCGCTCGTCGCTCCGGCTCCACTGGATCGCGACCGTCATCGCCGTGATGACCGTCGGGATCTCACCGATCGACCACGCGATCCCGCCGCCGATGTATTGGTCCTCGAGCGGTGTCGGCCCCCACTCGCGCCCCATGGATCCGAACCACTCGGCGACGATGAGCCCCTCGCTCGTCATGATGGCGATGCCGAAGAACGCGTGCATCGCCATCACGACGATGAGCAGTACGAGGCGCCCGGTGTACGGGAGGCGGTACGGCACCGGATCGATGCCGATGAGCGTCATCGAGAAGAGATACCCCGAGATGAGGAAGTGCGCGACCATCCACTGGTGTCCGAGATGGTCATAGAGGCTCCAGCGGAACATGTCGCTGAAGTAGAACAGCCAGAGGGACCCGATGAAGATCACGGCCGCGACGATCGGGTGCGTGATGACCTTCGCAAGCGGAGTCTGCACGATCCAGAGGATCCACTCGCGCCCGCCGCGCGTGCCGTCCGTGCGGCGATGGATCGCACGCGAAGCGAGCGTGACCGGTGCCGCCGCGACGAGCATCAGCGGGATGTCCATCGACAGCAGCATGTGCAGCAGCATGTGCATGCTGAAGAGGTAGTGGCCGTAGGCGTTCAGCGGCCCGCACGTCACCCAGATCAGCTGGGCGATGCCGAGCATCCACAGCACGGTGCGGAACACGGGCCATGAGTCGCCCCGGCGCTTGAGGCGCCAGACGCCAGCCGCGTAGAAGAAGGCCGCGAAGAGCCCGATCGTGAGCCAGAGCGGATCGATCTCCCACTCCGTGAACCACGCGCTCACGGTCAGTTCGGGCGGCAGATCCCGCTCGTTGAGGATCTCGGCCGGCGTCTGCTGTGTGAGCTCGTTCTCTCCGCCGGGAGGTGCGGATCGCGCGAGCGCGGCCGCCGCACCCGATGCGATGCCCATGAACACGAACTCGAGCGCGAGCACCGCCCAGAACATCGCATTCTTCTCGGCGCTGCGGGCGATGAGCTTCTGGCGATACGCCGCACCGAGCACGCCCATCACGATGAGCATGACGATCTTTGCGAGGAGCACGAGCCCGTACGGGTGCATCACGAGCTCCGCGAACGAGGAGATGGACGCGAGCGAGCGCAGGAAGCCGGAGCTCGCGACGACGACGAACATGACGAGCGCGAGCGACGAGTAACGCTCAAGCACCGCCCGCATCCGAACGGAGTCGGTGACGGGTCGGATCGCGACGAGCACGACGAGCCCTCCGAGCCAGACGGCGGCGCCCAGGATGTGGAGCGTCACCGCCGTGACGACGAGGTTGTGGTCGGCGAGATTGCCCTCGTGGCTCTGCGTCGCCATCGGCACCAGGCTGATCACCGCGAGCACGGTCGTGACGAGGGTCGACACCCAGCTGCGCGCGGCGAACGCCAAGACGGTGACGACACCTCCCGCAATCGTCTGCAACAACCACGCCTGGCCGATCTCACGCTCGGTCAGGAACCGACCGAGCTGCTCACCGAACTGCGCGCTGAGCGACACCTGCGGGTTGAGCGACAGGAGGAAGTTGAGGAAGGTCGTCGCGCCGCTCGCGATCGTGAAGACGGCGGCGCCGATCGACGCGGTGTCCATCGCGACGCCGAACGCGCGCTCGGCAGGCTTCAGTGCGAAGAGCGCGACCACGAGGGATCCGAGCGCGACCGCACCCGCGATGTTGACGAGCAGCTTCGCAATGGGCAACGTCCACCGGACGAAAGCACCCGGGTCCTGCAGCGGAAGCGGGTTCGCGCCGCCCGCCAGGACGAGGGATCCCACGAGCGCGACCCCTGCTGACAGCAGGAGGATGATGGGCCCGAGCCCACGGAGCACACGCGAATCCACGTCCAAATCCTAGTTCGCGCCGCCTGACTGATCACCCCATCTCACACAGAGTGGGTCGCCAGAGTTTGCAGCTCTGCGGGAGCAGAAGCTGCAAACTCTGGCGACCCACCGTGAGGCGGCGAGACGCGCCTCACACACGCCAGCGGGCGCCCTCCGTGGGAGAGCGCCCGCTTGAGACGTCGTCGTCTTACTTGACGGCGGCCTTGAGCTTCGAGCCAGCGGTCACCTTGACGCGCTTGCCAGCCGGGATCTTGATCTCGGCGCCGGTCTGCGGGTTGCGGCCCGTGCGCGCGGCGGTGTCGACCTGCTCGAACGCGATCCAGCCGGGGATCGAGACCTTCGACCCCTTGGCCACGGACTCCGACACGGTCGTGAAGAGCGCGTCGAGCACACCCGAGACGGTGGCCTGGCTCTGACCGGTGGAGCTCGCGATGCTCGCGACGAGCTCGGTCTTCGTGATGTTCTTGTCGGCCATTGTCTTCCTCCATCGGCGCTGGGCGCCGTGACGAATCGTTTGACCGAGAGTGAGGACCCTCGGCTCGGTCGTGCGACCGAGCACAAAACTAGCGCGAATGCCCGACTTTCCGCGTATTTCCGCGGGTTCTCGCCGATTCCGACGGGCGTGTCGCCCCGAAACTGTGACGGATGTGAAAGATGTGACGAACGGGACAGCGAAAAGGGGCGAGGCCCGAAGACCCCGCCCCTTGTCGTGCGTCGTGCTTACCAG
>JAJYSF010000256.1 GCA_021793715.1 Actinomycetes bacterium | reverse complement strand
CGCGCGTGTTCCGCGCGACGGTTCGCTGACGCCTGATCCTCAGCGCAGGGCGCGGCTGATCCCGTCGGTCAGTGCCGTGACCTGAACCCACAGCACCACTCGGCGCACGGGACGCAGCAGCACGCGGGCCACGGCGGCGAACGGCCGGATCCACGCCCGGACCGGCGACGTGCGCTGCCAGGAGAACCGAACGGTGACGCGTGTCCCGTTCGTTGCGGGCTCGAAGTCGACCTCGATGACGCGCGCGTTCGCCCGTGGGTCGTCGATCATCCGCATGCGCCACACCACGCGCGAGTCGCCGCTCTCGACGAGCTGCACGTGCTGTCGGCGATGACGGTCGGCGACCTTGAGCCGCTTTCCGTCGGGGGCGACGGTGCGGGTCTCCCCCATCCATACGTCATCCTGTGGCGTCACAGAGGCGAGATTCATCTCCCATTCGGGAAGCCGCTCGGCATCGGAGACGAGACCGCGCACGGCCTCGACCGGTGCGGGAATGAATGCGCTGTGGGTGCGCGAGAGCGGTGGTTGGGGCGACGCCGCGCCGGAATCGCGCTGACGGACGTCGGACTCGTCGTCGCGCTCCGTGCGGTCGATACGCGCGATGATCTCGTCAGCGCTTGTGCCGAGGTGCGTGAGGACGGCGCCGATGCTGCCGGTCGGCTCGGTGACGAGTGAGCGCAGCACCTCGAGTGAGTCGGCGGCACGCTGCCACCCGCCCGACTGCGACATCACGCGCATGGCGCGTTCGGTGTAATCGTACGCGCCCTCCTCGTGGAAACGGATCGTGCCATCGCCCGGAAGAGACGCATCGATCCCGAGAGTCGCGAGCTGCTCGCGGTGGTAATCGGCGACTGCGTCGCGCGCGTCGTCGAGGGTGACCCCCATGTCCCGCAGCAGGTGCCCCGCGGGACGCTCGCTGATCGCGAGTGCCAGGAAGACGTGCTCGAGATCGACGTCGCGCACGCCGAACCGGGATGCCTCCTCGACGGCGGTGATCGCGAGCGTGCGGCTCGACGCGATGATGTCTGTGAGCTTGCTCATGTCGCCCTCCGGGGCACGTCGATTGTCGGGTCGATTCGCTTTGCGTATTTCTTATGCACGGCTTGCCGGCTGACGCCGAGGCCGTCGGCGACCTGCTGCCACGTCATCCCTGCGCGCAACGCCGCTTCGACCTGTCGCAGCTCGAGGGAGTCGGCGAGGGTCCGCAGCGAGGCCACCGCGCGGAGCCCCGCATACGGGTCCGTGGTGTCTGAGGCCGCTTGTGCCACCTGCGTCGATTCCATACTGTCAACTTACGTTGCTTAATTGTCGTTGTCAACCTGGGTTGCGTTGCGTGGCACATCGTGATGTCCGTTTTCCGCTGACGGAGACGGCACGGACGTGACAGAGTGAAGGAGTGATGACGAGCATGACGTTCGATGAGCGGTACCGCGCGATCGCTGCGCGGGATCCCCGCTTCGACGGTCAGTTCGTCACGGCCGTGCGCTCGACGGGTATCTATTGTCGGCCGAGTTGTCCCGCACGGACGCCCAAGCCGCAGCACGTCTCATTCTTTGCGACGAGCGCAGCGGCACACGAAGCAGGGTACCGGGCGTGCAAGCGCTGCCTGCCCGAGGCGACACCGGGGTCCCCCGCGTGGGACCTTCGCGGCGATGTCGTGGCCCGCGCGATGCGCCTGATTGCGGATGGGATGGTCGAGCGTGAGGGCGTGGCTGGGCTCGGCGCCTCGCTCGGCTACTCGAGCCGGCATCTGGCCCGGTTGTTGACCGCGGAGCTCGGCGCCGGCCCACTCGCGATCGCGCGGGCACATCGCGCGCAGACGGCGCGAGCGCTGCTGATCGGCACCAACCTGACCATGGCGGACGTTGCGTTCTCGGCGGGTTTCGCGAGCGTACGGCAGTTCAACGACACGGTACGCGAGATCTTCGGGCTCACGCCGACGCAACTGCGTGCGAGACGCGCTGCCGACGGCGTTGCTCCGTCTGGCATCTCTCTCGCCCTCCCCGTGCGGCCTCCGTTCGACGCACACGGGGTCTTCGCGTGGCTGGCGGAGCGCGCGATCCCCGGTGTCGAGGAGGCCACGGCGACCTCCTTCTCGCGCACGATGCGGATGGAGGGCGGTGCGGCGTGGTTCGAGGTGCGTTCCGACGCGTCGCGCCTGCGTCTGTCGGCGCGACTGGAGAGCCTCACGGATCTCGGGGCGCTCGTGTCGCGCGTCCGCAGACTCTTCGACCTCGACGCTGATCCCCTGGCGATTGATCGCGCGCTGTCGGAGCACGCTGCGGTCGCGCCGCTCGTGGTGCGGACCCCGGGTATTCGCGTTCCCGGTGCGTCGGATCCGTTCGAGCTTCTCGTTCGCGCCATGATCGGCCAACAGATTTCGGTTGCGGCGGCGCGCACTCATCTCGGCCGACTCGTGGATCGTCTCGGCGCCGTGACCGACGTCGGCGGCACCTCGGCGCGACTGTTCCCGACGCCGGAGGCGGTGTTCGAACGCGGGTCCGACGTGCTCACCGGCCCCGCGCGGCGGGTCGAGGCGATCGTCGGCGCGGCGCATGCGATCGCGGCGGGCACACTGAGGCTCACGCTCGCCGACGACATCGCCGAACAGCGGAGGCGCCTTCTCACGATGCCCGGCATCGGCCCGTGGACTGCGGACTATGTGCGCATGCGGGTGTCGCGGGATCCGGACGTGCTGCTGTCGGGCGACTTGGCGTTACGACGGGGCGCCGCCGCGGTCGGGCTCCCCGCTGATCTGCGGGATCTCGCGACCTGGGCGGTCCGGGCGGCGCCGTGGCGGTCGTACCTGTCAATGCATTTGTGGCGCGCGGCCCAGCCGCCGGAGGGAGAGAGATGACGGACATGCTGTGGGAGACGATGGAGACGCCCGACGGACCGTTCACGGTCTTGGCCGATGACGAGGGCACCGTGCTGTCGGCGGGATGGTCGTCGGATCCGGAGACCGTGATCGCTCGGGTGCGTCCGGCAGATCGTCCCGCGCGTGCTCACGCCGGAGTCACCGGCGTGGCTGCCGTGGTGAGCGCCTACTACGACGGGGATCTCGCC
>JAJYSF010000255.1 GCA_021793715.1 Actinomycetes bacterium | reverse complement strand
TCCCTGTGACGACGGTGATGAGCAGGCTTTCGAGGGCGAGTGCGGGCTGCACGTTCTGCCCGAGCGCGGCGCGCGTCTCGGCGAGGTGATCGAGCACCATCATCGTGTGCGTGGCCGGTCGCGCCTCGGCGACCTGCCGCATCTCGTCGATGTACTCGACATTGACGAGGTCGGTGTCGCGTCCCAGCTGCAGGAGGACGATGTCGCGGAACAGCGACTGCAGATCCGTCAGCACGCGGTCGAGCCCGTCGCGCACGCTGCGCTTCGCGCGGCGCTCCTGGTTGTCCTTGAGCTCCTTGAGCTGCGATCTCACGGCGGGCGGAACCTTCGCCCCGTCGGACAGCCCCACCGTGCGCAGCAGGTCGGCGCGCTCGGTCTCGTCGCGCTCTGCCGTGAGCGCCTGGGCGTCGTCACTCGCCGCCTGTACGATTCCGCTGGCGACGTCGACGACGCGCCCGACGCCGCGCAGCCCGAGCACGTCGCGCATCGTCTGCTCGCGGCGCGCGCGCGACTCCTCGTCTGTCGCGAGTCGCTGAGCCATGCCGATGTGTCGCTGCGCGTGACGGGCCGCCTGCTCGGCGACCGCTGGATCCGCCCCCGTGCGCGCGACGAGCAGGCGGGCGACGTCGTCGACCTCGAGTTCGCGCAGCCGCAGTGTGCGGACGCGCGATCGGATCGTCGGAAGCAGGTCGACCTCACTCGGCGCGCACAGCACCCAGATGGTCTGCTCGGGCGGTTCTTCGAGCGCCTTCAGCAGCACGTTCGAGGTGCGCTCGGCCATGCGGTCGGCGTCCTCCACGACGATGACGCGATAGCGACCGAGACTCGGCGCGTAGTAGGACCGCTCGACGATCTCGCGCGCCTGCTTGATCGTGATGATGACACCCTCGGTCGTCAGCATCGTGAGGTCGGGGTGGGACCGCGCGAGCACCTGCTTCATCGTCGCGACGTCGTTCTCGTCTTCCGCGATGAGCGCCGCCGCGAACGCGAGCGCGAGGGTTGAGCGGCCGGATCCGGGAGGACCGGTGAGCAGCCAGCTGTGCGCGAGGAGACCGGGATCCGCGGCGGCGCGCCGCAGGACGTCGACCGCGTCGTCCTGCCCGAGCGCGTCACCCCACGGAACGGCCGGAGCGGTCGTGGCGAGCGTCATGGATCCACTCTACGGCGCGCCTCTGACACACTTCCTCAGCGGCAACCGACGAGAACGCCGCTCGAGCGTCCCCCGGGCGCGTCCAGCGCAAGGCTGAGGAGGACAGGCGCACCGGCGTGCGGCAACCGACAAGAACGCCGCGATGGGCGTGCCCGGGTCAGGCGGTGATGATTTGCGCGGTGCCGGGGACGGCGTCTGGCCGCATCTCCTCGGCGATGCGGTTCGCCTCCTGGATGAGGGTCTGGACGATCTCGTCCTCCGGCACGGTCTTGATGACCTCGCCCTTGACGAAGATCTGTCCCTTGCCGTTGCCGCTGGCGACGCCGAGGTCGGCGTCGCGCGCTTCGCCCGGTCCGTTCACGACGCAGCCCATGACGGCCACGCGCAGCGGCACCGTCATGTCCTTGAGGCCCTCGGTGACGCTGTCGGCGAGGCTGTACACGTCGACCTGGGCGCGCCCGCACGACGGGCACGAGACGATCTCGAGGGTGCGCTCGCGCAGGTTGAGCGACTGCAGGATCTGGTGGCCGACCTTGACCTCCTCGGACGGCGGCGCCGACAGCGAGACGCGGATGGTGTCGCCGATGCCCTCCGACAGCAGGATGCCGAACGCCGTCGCCGACTTGATCGTGCCCTGGAACGCGGGGCCGGCCTCGGTGACGCCGAGGTGCAACGGCCAGTCGCCGCGCTCGGCGAGCAGGCGGTAGGCCTGCACCATGACGACGGGGTCGTTGTGCTTGACGGAGATCTTGAAGTCGTGGAAGCCGTGCTCTTCGAACAGGGACGCCTCCCAGATGGCCGATTCCGCGAGTGCTTCCGGAGTCGCCTTGCCGTACCGGGCGAGGAGGCGTTTGTCGAGGGATCCCGCGTTGACGCCGATCCGGAGGCTCACGCCCGCATCCGACGCGGCCTTCGCGATCTCGCCGACCTTGTCGTCGAACTTGCGGATGTTCCCGGGGTTCACGCGCACCGCACCGCAGCCCGCCTCGATCGCCTGGAAGACGTACTTCGGCTGGAAGTGGATGTCGGCGATCACGGGGATCTGGCTCTTCATCGCGATGATCTTCAGAGCTTCGGCGTCTTTGTCCGTGGGACAGGCGACGCGCACGATCTCGCAGCCCGACGCCGTCAGCTCGGCGATCTGCTGAAGCGTCGCGTTGATGTCGTACGTCTTGGTCGTGGTCATCGACTGCACGCTGATGGGTGCGTCGCCGCCGACTTTGAGCTTGCCGACGTTGATCTGGCGCGTCTTTCGACGCGGCACGAGGGTCTGGACCGAAGGCATACCGAGGTTCACTGCAGGCACGGATCCAGCCTACGCCCGAACCCTGCGAGGGACCCGCAGTTGCGGGGATCCTCAGGGACTGTGTAGCGTCATGAGCATGTCCGCGAATCAGACCTGGTGGCCCGCCTCATAGGCGGCCCGTTTCGCGACCCATCGTCCGACGACCGTCCCACGTGGCGGTCGTTTCGCGTCTGCGGGGCCGCCCGCCAGCAGAAGAGAGCTCCCCATGGCTGACTCCCCCGCCGACATCATCGCCGCGCTCGCGGCGGATCCGTCGCAGTCGTTCGCGCTGATCGCGCGCGACGGCGCCGCGACGGTTGAGGTGCTGACCGGACCCACGGTCGATGTCGACCGGCTCGCCGACATCCCCCTCGCGAGCGCGGACGGCACCCCTCAGGAGGTGCTGGCGCTCGTGCCGTTCCGCCAGGTCGTCGAGCGCGGTTTCGAGGCGCACGACGATGGTGCTCCCCTGCGCTGCCTCGTCGTCGATGAGCGCCGATCGGTGCCGGCTGCGGATGCGCTCACGGCGCTCCCGGCGGAGGACGTGCCGCTGGCGAACGCGGGCTTCGACATCGACGACGACAGCTATGCGGAGATCGTGCGCACGGTGATCCGCGACGAGATCGGTCGCGGCGAGGGC
>JAJYSF010000254.1 GCA_021793715.1 Actinomycetes bacterium | reverse complement strand
GCCCGATCCTGGCCCGCCAGGATCGACATGATCGTCGTCTTTCCGGCACCGTTTCGTCCGAGCAGGCCGACGATCGAGTGCTGGGGAATGCGGAAGCTGATGTCGTCGAGTGCGTTCACTCGACCAACGGCCTTCGCCTTCAACACCATCATCATCGCGATGGTCGTCTCGCTTCTCGTCACGGGCTGACGCCGGCTCCGCGTGCGCTGCCCGTCGGAACCGTGACCCCGGGCAGCAGACACGTGGCATCCAGACGCGTGGTTCATGACATTCGTCCTGTGGTTCGCGAGCCCGCGTTCGGCACAATGGCACGATGAGCGATCGAAACGCCACCCTGCCGCACACGTCGCGAGCGCTCGCACCTGACGTCTCTCGCGGTCTCATGCTGCTGCTGATCGCGGCTGCGAACGTCTCCTGGTTCCTCTGGGGCCGCGAGTCCGCACTGACCGGCGCGCACCTGGTAGACGGATCCGCGCTGGACAAGGCCGTGCAGTTCGTCATGATGGTCACCGTCGACGGTCGCGCGTACCCCTTGTTCGGGTTCCTCTTCGGCTACGGCATGGTGCAGTTCGTGCGCTCGCGGATGGCCCGCGGCGCGACCTACCCGCAGACCCGGCGGATGCTCCGTCAGCGCCACTGGTGGATGATCGTCATCGGCGCGCTGCACGCGGCGCTGCTGTTCCTCGGCGACATCGTTGCGGCGTACGGCATCGTCGGGTTGTTGCTGGTCTGGCTGTTCTTCGCCCGCCGCGACAAGACGCTCTGGGTCTGGGTGTGGGCCATCACGGGCGTCTGGACTCTCGTCGCGCTCTTCGGTGCGTTCGGCGGCGTCATGACGAACCTCTTTGCCCCCGAGATGGCGGAATCGGGCGCGGCGTACGCCCCCGACATCCAGGGCATGACCGCCGGCGAGGAGAGCTACGTCGCCAGCATCGTCGGACGACTCGCGATGTGGAGCATGGGCGGCATCACCCAGGGCCTGATCACCACCGTGCCCATCTGCATCCTGCTCGCCTGGCTCGCGGCGCGTCGCGGGGTGCTCGAGGATCCGAGTGCGCACCGTCGCCTGCTGGGGGCCGTCGCGTGGATCGGGATCCCCGTCGGCTGGCTCGGCGGCCTGCCCGCCGCGCTCACGCACGTCGGCGCAATCGGACTGCCTTCCTGGACGTTCTCGGGGCTCACGACGATCACGGGCGCGGCCAGCGCGCTGGGATATGTCGCCGTCTTTGCGCTGCTCGCGGCACGCTGGCAGGAGGCGCCGCCGGCGCCCGTCCGGGCGATCGCGGCGGTCGGCAAGCGCTCGCTGACGTTCTACCTGTTCCAGTCGCTGATCTTCGCGCCGCTGTTCAGTGCGTGGGGCTTCGGTCTCGGCGGCACTGCCGGGACGGCGCTCGCGGTGGGAATCGCGGTCATCGTCTGGATCGTCTCGGTCCCGATCGCCGCCCTGCTCGAACGGCGTGGTGCGCGCGGCCCGGCGGAGGCGGTCCTGCGCCGATTGACGTACGCGGGATCCGGGAACGAGAAGACCAGCGGCTGACTCAGCGCATCGACATTCGGCGGATCCTCGTAGCGTATGCGTCAAGGGCCGCGAAGATTCCGCGGTGTTGCCAGACTCTCCCACGAGACTTCCCCGTCGTCTCCTCAAGAACACCGCGCGCGGTCAGGGTGTCGAGTGCGCGAAGCGCCGCCATCTCGCCGAGGCCGAGCGCTGTCGTCAGATACTTCGAGTTGACGGCCGGTTGGCCGACGAGCATGGACAACACTTTCCACGCTGCCGCATCAGATCGGATCCCAGACATCTTCGATCGAGACTCGTCGAGCTGTGCGACGAGGTCGTCGACGAGTTTCGTGCCGGTCACCGCGGCGATACGGCTTGCGGCAGCGAACTCGCGGATAATCGGGCCTGCGTCGCCTGCGCGGAAAGAGTCGAGAGCCGCGAAATAACGGTCGACGTGGACGAGGAGTCCGGCCGAGATCGGCGCGGCAGTGGAGCCCACAACACCTTTGTTGCGGAGGATCGACTGCGCCAGCGCCCGTCCAGTGCGACCATTCCCGTCCGCGAATGGATGGATTGTCTCGAACTGGGCGTGGGCGACCGCGACCTGGACGAGGACGGAGAGGTCTGGACGTTGGATGAAGGTGACGAGGTCCGTGATCGCGGCCGCGATGCGGTTATGGTGCGGCGCCACGAAGTCGGCGAGCCGCGGACCCGCGTCCCCGGGACCGATCCACACGGCTTCCGTCCGAAAGCACCCCGCCTCAGCCGGGTCGAAGCTGTGTTGATGAAGCATCAGCGCCTTGTGCATGGCGAGTATGGACTCTTCGGTGATCTCGTCCGCGAGCCGGAGCGCCGCTTCCATCGCGCGCACATTTCCGACGACCGTCAGGGCATTCGCCTTCTCACCTTCATCGATCTCGGCGAGAGCGAGCTGTTTCGCTGACGTCGTGAGTTGTTCGATGCGTGAGCTGCAGGCTGACTCTGTGCGGAGCAGAACCGCGGTCATCGGCTCCAGCGCCGGGTTGTCGGTGCCGAGTGCGTGCTGCGCGTGGCGATCGAACTCGACGAGCTGGCGCGTCGCGTCCTCGATGTCGGCGACGTCTTCCCCGGAGATCCGCGGATCCCATTCGGCCACGTCTGCCGGGATCGTCGCCTCGTACGGCCCGGTCTGGCGAACGACCTCCGCACGCGAGTGCATCTCGGGTGCGCGCGGCTTCCAGTAGAGCGTCTCCGTCGAGGCGGCGTCGATGGGGATGCGCGCGCCGGGAGCTGTGGACATGCTCCGAGATACCAACACTTAGTGGCGTAAGTGTTGGTAGTGCAATGCCTCGCCCGCAGCTACGTCTATGCCCGCCACCCACCCGAGGTAGAACGATGACTTAACACGGTCGCTCCGCCGCAAAGCAAATCCCCCGCGATCCCAGTCAAGAGAAGGGATCGCGGGGGATTTCGAATGGCGGTGACGGTGGGATTTGAACCCACGCGCCCACATGTGCAGTCACTAGCCAAGCCCGCGAGAACGTTGATTTAACAGGCATCTCGGGCCGCGCTCAGTCCTCCCACCTCACTACAGTTCTGTG
>JAJYSF010000253.1 GCA_021793715.1 Actinomycetes bacterium | reverse complement strand
CTCGACGATCTCGCCGTCGCTCAGCGGTTCGCCGCCGTGGCAGAAGGCGGCATCGGCGGCGCGCACCGGAGCACCCGTCCGGGCATGCAGCGCCGCACTGGCTTCGGTGTGGTCGGCGTGGTGGTGCGTGATGAGGATGAGTTCGGCACGGCCGGCGGCGGCCACGGCATCGAGGTGTTCGACGATGTCGGGGCCGGGATCCACGATGACGAGTCCGTCGTCGGCGCCGACGAGGTAGGTGTTGGTGCCCTCGAGCGACATGGGGCCCGGATTCGGTGCGAGGACGACGCGGACGTGCTCACTCACGCGGGTGGTCATGGCGCGACTCTATCCGGATCACCGGCAGGGAGCCGCACGGACATCACACCGGGAACTCGGTGAACCCGTACGCCGCCTCCGCGGGGATCACGTGCACGGTCCTTCCGTCGGGCAGCGTCTCCTCCCACGCGATCACGGGGTACGGCGTGATGCCGCCGGCCTTGCGGAACGCTTCATCGGCATCCTCGCTCTCGGCGAGGCGGAGGAGGTTCGCGTAGGTGGGGAGCATGATCGCGCGTTCGCCCGCCTGTGCGCGCTCGATGAGCACGGAGGGACGGGCCCATTCGATCCCGACGGTCTCGACGCCGTCGGCGACGGCCTCCTGGTTCCGCGGCGCCCGGGCCAGCAGAAAGCGCGTGTCGAATCTCTTCGGCGGCCCCTCGGGCGTGATCCAGTGCCCGAACGGGCAGATGTCGTCGAGAACGAGCGTGCCGCCGGACGTTCGCACGGTCTCGCGGAACGTCGGCTGCGGCGCGGCGGGTTGAGCGACGTGGGTGCCGTCGGGCAGGTGCGCCAGCAGCAGGCTCGTCTCTTCGTAGGTCTCGCGAATGCCGGCGATGCGGATCGCGCGCTCGTTCGGGTCGAGGCCGTCCGCACCACGGACCAGCGGCAGCCATTCGTCGCTGCGATCCTCGTCGTCGACGACGCCGCCCGGGAACACGATCGCGGAGGCGAAGGTCGCGCGGGCGTGCCGCCGCACGGTGAGCACCTCGAGCGGGTCATCTCGCACAATCAGGATGGTCGCGGCCAGGCGCACGCCGCCGACTGTGGGATCACTCGGCACGTGAGCCTCCCTCGACCATCCTCCCGCGGGTGCGCGCCATATACCTCACGCTAGTGCGGGTCGACGACCGGCACGATGCGACGTCGCTGCTGACGACCAGCGACGTCGTGGCGACGATGCCTCCCTCTCGCGCCGAGCACCCACCGCCCGCTGCCCTCAGGCGGCGAAGTCGATCTCCGCGGTCATCACGGTGCCGCCCTCGCGGCCGGGTGCGGTGTGGTCAGCCCAGTACAGATTCGTGTGGGTGATGACGAGCTCCGGGGCCGGGGCGCCGTAGGACGTGGCGTCCTCGGTGGTATGCGCGTCGGCGACGAGCGTCGCGTCGTATCCGCGGGCGATGGCGCCGTGCAGGGTCGAACGGATGCACTCGTCGGTCTGCGCGCCCGCGACGTAGAGGTGCCCCACGCCGCGCTCGGCGAGGACGTTCTCGAGATCGGTGTCTTCGAACGCGTCGCCGTACTCCTTGCCCACGAGGGGCTCGGATTCGTCGCGCGAGAGCTCCGGAACGAGCTGCCACGCGTCGCTGCCGCGCGGGTGATCCTCGTCTTCGTCCTGTACCCAGATAACGTCGGATCCGGCGGCGCGCGCCCGGTCGACGAGCGTCGCGATCCGCGCCACGACGGCATCGCGATCGTGCGCCTCGCCAATCGCGCAGTTCTGCACGTCAACGACGAGCAGCGCGGAATTCGGGCGGTTCTCCAGCGTGGTCAAGCGGTCTCCTTTGACGCGACAGGCGGTGTGCCGACGTCGACGCTACCTTCCCGCACGCCCCGCGCGATACCCCTCACCCGCGTTCGTCGAAGACGCGCTTTGCCTTCATCTCGTTCTTCGGGAGCGAGTCGGGGGCGACAACCTCGACGGTGGCGCGCACCTCGCAGCGCGAGCGGATCTCGGCGGTCACCATCTCGGCGGCGCGTGGGTCCGTGTGCTCGATGACGACGGTCATCACGTCGAGTCCATCGGACTTGGTCGACAGGCGGATCTGGAACTCGTCACCGGTCCCCTGCACGGCACGCACCGCCTCCTCGATCTGCACGGGAAAGAACTTGATCCCCCGCAGGTTGAGCAGGTCGTCCGAGCGACCGGTCATGCACCCCATGGCGCGCACGTGGCTGCGGCCGCAGGCACACGGATCCGTCGACAGCGTCGTGTAGTCGCCGACGAGGAAGCGCAGCTGCGGCGAGCTCTCGGAGGCGAGATTCGTGCACACGGAGACGCCCTTGACACCGTCGGGCGAGGTGATGAGGGTGTCGGGGTCGACGGTCTCCCACACCTGGATGTCTTCCATCAGGTGGATGAAGGGGGTGTCGCCCTCCTGGTACTCGGGGCACGAGTAACCGCCGCAGTGCGGCGACGCCTCGGTGCAGCCGTAGAACTCGACCGCCTTCGCGCCCCAGAGGTCCTGGATCCGCTCGAGCGTGCCGCGCACCCCCGAGAACGGCTCGCCACCGGTGACGAGCCACTGCACGGCGGTGTCCGCAGGATCCCTGCCCATCTCCTGCATGACGCGTCCGAGGTACAGCGCGTACGACGGCGTGCAGATCAGCACGCGCGGAGAGAAGCGCTCGATCATGCCAGCGCGCGCCTTGCCGTCCATGCCGCCACCCGGGATCACGGGAAGGCCCATCTTCGCCAGCGCGTACTGCACGCCCCACGCGAACACGTGCGGCCCGAATCCGACCATGGGCAGCGCGGCATCTCCCTTGCGGAGTCCGCCAGAGTGGAGGGCGCGGGCGTTGGCCTGCTCCCAGTGCTTGCGGTCGAAGTGCGTGTAGCGGAAGGCGCGGGGCACGCCGGTCGTGCCGGAGGAGGAGAACAGCATCCAGCCGCGGTCGTTCCACTCGTCGTCACCACAGGTCGAGTACGTGCCGTAGGGCGGGTGCTCGGTGACGTCGGCCATCATCTCCTGCTTGGTGACGACGGGCCAGTTCGCGATCATCGACTCCACCGAGTGCACGTCGGTGGGCGCGATGCCGAGC
>JAJYSF010000252.1 GCA_021793715.1 Actinomycetes bacterium | reverse complement strand
TTCCGATCTGGGGAAGCGCGCGTCGAGCCAGGAGCACAGCGCGTTGCGCTGACGCGCCCCGAGGCCGCCCAGGCGCTTGACCGGCGAGATGCGCATCTCGGCGAGCAATCGGTCGCGCTTGCCTTCCCCGATCGCGGGCAGTGCGGTGAGGAACTCCGTCACGCGAAGCGTCCCCGCCGCCGACGTGGCGTCCGCTTCGGCGCGCCGCATCGCCTCCTGTGGCGTGATCACGCGGGTCGCGAGATCGCGCTTGAGACTCGCGCGCGCACGGCGCGCGGCCACGGCGAGCCGTGAGGCGGCGGCGCGGTCGACGTCGGGAGGACGGGGAGAGTCAGTCATGAGGGGTCCTGCTTCCGGGGGTCGACCCCCGCTCAGCGCGTGCAGCGGCCGCCGCGCGCGCATGGTCTTCGATCTCGGAGACGATCCTGCCCGGTCCGGCCGAGAGAATGCTCCGGCTCTCCGAGACGATCACCGCGTCAGCCGCGGATCCGAATATCTCGGCCAGGCGCGCGGGATCCGCTCCCTGATGCCCGAATCCCGGGGCGAGGAGCGGCGCGACGGGCGTCGGCGGCACGATGCCGGCCTCATTCCAGTCGACCGTCGCGCCGACAACGAAACCGGCGCTCCCCCAGGCCCCCCGGCCGACGTTCGCGGCGTTGTGCTCCGACACCTCGTCGATCACGCGCTGGGACACCGTGCGCCCCTGCGCGTCGGTCGAGCGCTGCAGTCCGGCCGCCTCGGGGTTGCTTGTGGTGGCGAGCACGAAGATGCCCTTGCCGTGCGCGTAAGCCGTCGTGATCGCGCCGGCCAGGGCGCCGACGCCGAGGTACGGACTGAGGGTGACCGCGTCCGCCTCGAGCGGAGATCCCGGCGCGAGCCAGGCCTCCGCGTAGGCGTCCAACGTCGATCCGATGTCGCCGCGCTTCGCGTCAGCGATCGTCAGGAGCCCCGCCTCACGCGCCGCGCGCAGCACGTCTTCGAGCGCCGCGAACCCCGCGGATCCGAACCGTTCGAAGAACGACACCTGCGGCTTCACGATGGCCGCACGGGACGCCGCGGCGTCGACGACGGCCAGACCGAAGGATCTGGCGCCCGCGGCATCGACGTCGAGGTCCCAGGCGCGCAGCAGTTCGGCGTGCGGATCGATCCCGACGCACAGCGGACCGAGCCGGTGTATGCCGGCCCGAATCCGCTCGCCGAACGGCTGCGTCACGCCACCCGCTCCACCGCGAACTCCTGCAGGCTCTTGACGTCGAAGCCGTCGCCCATCGAGTCCATCGCGCTGACGGCGGCGCCGAGAGTCGCGATCGTGGTGAAGAGCGCCTTGTCGGCGCCGACCGCCGCGGCACGGATCTCGTACCCGTCCGCCCGCGCCGACATGCCGCTCGGCGTATTCACGACGATGTCGACCTCGCCACGGGCGATCAGGTCCACCACGTTGTCACGCTCGCTGCCCTGCGTCTCCGAGAACTTCTCGACGATCTCGACGTCGATTCCGTTGCGTGCGAGGATCTCCGCGGTGCCCTCCGTGGCCAGCAGTCGGAAGCCGAGCTGCCTCAGCCGGTGCGCCGGCAGGATCACGTCGCGCTTGTCGCTGTCGGCGACCGAGATGAACACGGTGCCCGACAGCGGGATGCCGCCGTAGGCCGCCGCCTGGCTCTTCGCGAACGCCGTCGGGAAGTTGCGGTCGATGCCCATGACCTCGCCGGTCGACCGCATCTCCGGCCCGAGCACGGAGTCGACGATCTTGCCGTCGACCGTGCGGAACCGCTTGAACGGCAGAACCGCCTCCTTGACCGAGACCGGTGCGTCCAGCGGCACGCGCGAGCCGTCTGTCTGCGGAAGCAGGCCCTCGTCACGCAGCTGCGCGATCGTGTCGCCTGCCATCACGCGGCTGGCCGCCTTCGCCAGCTGGATCCCGAGCGCCTTCGACACGAACGGCACGGTCCGGCTGGCGCGGGGGTTCGCCTCGATGACGTACAGCACGCCCGCGCTGATGGCGTACTGCACGTTCAGCAGGCCGCGGACGCCCACGCCCTGCGCGATCGCGCGAGTCGCCTCGACCACGCGATCCACCTCGCTGCGCCCGAGCGACATCGGCGGCAGCGTGCACGACGAGTCTCCGGAGTGGATTCCGGCCTCCTCGAGGTGCTCCATGATCCCGCCGATGTAGAGGTCGTCGCCATCGAAGAGGGCGTCGACGTCGATCTCGACCGCGTCATCGAGGAAGCGGTCCACAAGCAGCGGCGCATCGGCGCCGATGATGGCGCTCTCGGCGATCCGGTCGAAGTAGTCGTGCAGGCTCGGGGTGTCGTAGACGATCTCCATGCCACGACCACCGAGCACGAACGACGGACGCACGAGCACGGGGTAGCCGATGTCTTCAGCGATGGCCACCGCCTCTTCTTCGCTCGTGGCCGTCCCGTTGCGCGGCGCTGCGAGGCCGCCGCGCTCGAGGATCTCGCCGAACAGCTTGCGGTCCTCCGCGAGGTCGATCGCCGCCGGGCTCGTCCCGAGCACGGTGTAGCCGGCGTCCTGGATGCCGTGCGCCAGGCCGAGCGGCGTCTGACCGCCGAGCTGGCAGACGACGCCGACGATCTCGCCCGACGCGGCCTCGGCGTGGAGCACCTCGAGGACGTCCTCGAGGGTCAGCGGCTCGAAGTACAGCCGGTCGGACGTGTCGTAGTCGGTCGACACCGTCTCGGGGTTGCAGTTGATCATGACGGTCTCGTAGCCCGCGTCGCTCAACGCGAACGAGGCGTGCACGCAGGAGTAGTCGAACTCCACACCCTGCCCGATCCGGTTCGGCCCGGAACCGATGATGACGACCTTGCGCCGGTCGGACGGCGTCACCTCGGTCTCGACGTCGTACGACGAGTAGTGGTACGGCGTGAGGGCGGGGAACTCCCCCGCACACGTGTCGACCGTCTTGTAGACCGGGCGCAGCCCGAGCCCCTGACGGATCCGGCGCACCTCGTCCTCGTCGAGCCCGCGCAGCTGGCCGATCTGAGCGTCGGAGAAGCCGTGGTCCTTGGCGAGGCGCAGGACGCGCTCATCGAGCTCCCCCGCTCCCGCGATCGCG
>JAJYSF010000251.1 GCA_021793715.1 Actinomycetes bacterium | reverse complement strand
GCGGTCGAGACGGATACGGATGCGCTGACCCCCTGCCTTGCGCTCGCCCGACAGGCTGAGATGGGCAGGGCGTGAGGCTCCGATGCTGCCCGATCGCGCCCCGGGATCCGATCCCGCCGTCGATCGCCTGATGGCGGCCTCTCGGTGTCGTGATGCTGTAGAAGCAATCACGGCACCGTCGGCCGCAGAACGACCGGCGCGGTACGCGAGAGCCACGTGGGGATGATGTTTCACGTGAAACACTGCGGGCCTCGCGATCGGGCGGTACGGCGTCCGTGGGCAGGGTGGCGCGTAGGCGCCGTGTGGAGCGGCGCGCGTCAGGAGCCGGTGAAGCCTGTGGTGCGCTCCCCCTGGTCGCGACACGAGACCAGCTCAGCTCAGGGGCAGGGATCCCGTCCGCTGGGTGCGGCGCGGAGTTTCGGCGCCGTCCCGGTGTGGGCCTGTGGAGTGTTTGATCGTAGAGCACTCGACGGCTGGGATGTTTCACGTGAAACGCGTGCCATCGCCATCCATTGTTCGGTCGGAATGCGGACGCACCTGCACCCGAATGGCGGTGGAGCGAGAGCGCGAGGACAAGCCCCGATGCCCGTGCTCCTGATGCCGTGCTCGTCACGTCAGGTCTATGTTTCCGGCATCGTGATCGCGCACGTCGAAACCCGAGCACGCGTCGGCGTGATGTCGTCTGCGGCGTATAGTGACACCGTGTCACGGGACATTGCTCGGGAGCCGGACGTAGCGATTTCACAACCAACAGGGCGATGTTTCACGTGAAACATCGCCCACCTCTGCGCGGAGGGACGCCTCGAACGCACACTCACTGCACCACCGGCCGCGGAGCACGAAGCACGGGCGAGGCCTCGACGACGCCGCGGGTCGCTGCGCGTGTTGCTTCTGCCGTCGCGCGGAGACGTTGAGTGTCGAAGCCGACGGCGGCGAACAGGTTCACGCCGCGCCACGCACACAGGAGAGAACGCCGCCCCTCTCGCGCTTCCGCGGGTGCGGTTTACGAGTGGCCAAACCGTGAATCGGCGTCAAGTCCGCGTCCCCGCGCGGGTGCAGCGGTCCCCCACCGGAGAGCACGGCCCACCTTGGACACGCGCGCGTTGTGACACCTGCGTACGTGAACGTCTCCCGTGCCAGCGCCCACGGGTGCATGGGTGCGGGCGTGCACCCGTGACGCCGTCGAAACCGCAGATGCTCGTCACGACGACGATCCATGCGTACACGGGCGCATGGGTACATGCGGGCGGGTGGGCATGCACGCCTGGGCGCGACCGGGCGAGTGTCTGGGCGCGTGAGGGTGCGCACGTATGTCTGCAAACGCGAGTCGGCGCGCGCCGGTGGCGGGAGTCGTGACGGGACTCGAGTACCCTCATCAGGAGCACGCGGCGGCCCCCTGTCGTGCGGCGCGAACGGCTCCCGCAGCGTGAGGGTGCTTGCCCCACTCGCGGAAAGTGCCGGCATCGACTCCGAAGGTCGACGGCACCTCGTTTCACGTGAAACATCCGCTCTTGCTGAGTCGGCAGAACGCTGGTCGAGATCCGGTCGCCGTTCGAGAGCGCTCCTGCGCTCCGTGACGCGACGGCTCGCGATCCGCGATCTGTTTGATGCGTCGCTACGGTCAGAACCGCCAATGTTTCACGTGAAACATCGCGTGACCTCCACCGAATCGTCGGATAGCCGGCGCGACGGTCGTGCCTGTCTGCCACGGGCGGCACTCACGGGTGGCGCGCCCGAATCCTGGCGTCGTGTGTCGGTCTTGCGGGTTAGAGTTATGAGGTCACCCCGAGCGAGAGGACGCGCGTGAGTCAGCATTCCAGCAACATCGCCGCTGCCTTTGATGACAGCCCGATCATGCGGCAGTTGCAGGATCTCACCACGCGCCGCCAACGACTCGAGGACGTCGAGATCGAGTTCACGGGCCAGACCCGCGTGCTCACGGTCTCGAACCAGAAGGGTGGAGTCGGCAAGACGACGACGACCGTCAACACGGCGGCGGCGATTGCAGCTCTCGGCGGGCGTGTGCTCGTCATCGACCTCGATCCGCAGGGGAATGCGTCCACGGCGCTTGGCGTGCCCCACAGTGCTGACATCACGAGCATCTATGACGTGCTCATCAACGACACGTCGATAGCCGACGCGGTGCAGCAGAGCCCCGAGAACGAGCGGCTGTTCTGCGTACCGAGCACGATCCACCTCGCCGGCGCGGAGATCGAGCTCGTCTCGCAGGTGGCGCGTGAGAAGCGACTCGACACCGCGCTGCACGAGTACCTCGAAGAGCTCGACGAACCGCTCGATTTCGTGTTCATCGACTGCCCGCCGTCGCTCGGCCTGCTCACGATCAACGCCTTCAGTGCGGCGGACGAGGTGTTCTTGCCGATTCAGGCCGAGTACTACGCCCTCGAGGGGCTGAGTCAGCTGCTCGGCAACGTCAAGATGATCCAGAAGCACCTCAACACGCGTCTTCGGGTCTCGACCATCCTTCTCACGATGTACGACGGTCGCACCAAGCTTTCGCAGCAGGTGGCCGAGGAAGTGCGACAACATTTCCCTGATGAGGTGCTAAAAACGGTGATTCCTCGGTCCGTGCGGGTTTCGGAGGCGCCGAGTTTCGGGCAAACGGTGATCGGGTACGACGAAGGGTCCGCGGGCGCTGTCGCCTACAAAGAGGCTGCCGTGGAGATCGTAAAGCGCGGCGCACCGCGCAGGAAAGGGCGGAGATGATGGCGAAGCGCACGGGCCTCGGTCGAGGTATCGGAGCACTCATTCCGACGGCGACTGAGGCGAGGGAGCGCCCCACGGATGTGTTCTTCGCCGGGTCGGCGATGCCGATAGAGCCGACGCTGGACGAGCCCGCACCGGGGAAGAAGACATCCTCCCCCACGTCGACGGCGGCGTCGAAGGGATCCGCGAAGGCTCCTGCGAAGAAGACTCCTGCGAAGAAGGCGCCGGCGGCGAAGTCGTCACCGACGAAGCCGACCTCGAAGGGCGCCAACACACGTGCGGGCGCGACGCGCGCGGCGAAACCGACTGCCACCCCGGCGGAACCCGAGCAGAACCTCACCGAGGTTCCCGGTCTGCACCT
>JAJYSF010000250.1 GCA_021793715.1 Actinomycetes bacterium | reverse complement strand
CTGCTGGCTCGTCATGACGTCTTCATCATACGCCAGGAAGGATAGCGTTGCCTAACCTCACTCGGAGTCGGAGAGCGGCGGCACCGGATACCGCCCCGCGATCGCGAGCCGGTTGAAGGCGTTGATCGAAATCGCGAGCCAGCTCACACCGATGTACTCCTTCTCCGACAGCACGCTGCCGACGCGACCATAGACGTCGTCGCGAACCCCGCCCTCGTGAATGAAGGTGAATTCCTCCGCCAGCTCGAGAGCGGCGCGCTCGCGCTCCGAGAAGACGCCCGACTCGCGCCAGGTCGCGATCTGCCCGAGCTCGTCCATCGTGATGCCCGCCTTCTTTGCCGCATTGACGTGCACGCGCACGCAGTAAGCGCACCCGTTCAACTGCGAGCAGTGCAGCTGCACGAGTTCCTTCACACGATCATCGATGCCGTAGTCGCGGCTGACACGCCCGACCTCCTTCGCGAAGGCGTCGAGCGACGCGTATGCGCTCGGGGCGGACTTGGCCAGATGCACTCGCTTTTCCGTCATGGTCGCACCCTACCGACGCTCCCGCCCGAACGACCGAAGATCCACGATGCACACTCTCAGGCAAGCCAGATCCACATTATGCGCGTTTCTGGTCCTCATATTTGGGCAGATTTCCGTTCGATTTCGCAGCGACGCCGCTGGGCCGACAGAATGGTGCCAACTTCTCTCCTCTGAATCAAGGATGACCGCGATGGCAACGCCCGACGACCGGCCCGTCTCGTTCAACCTCGACGCGCTCGCACGTGACTTCCTTCGTGCCGCGGCTCCGACCACGTGATCTTCGGAAGGATCCGCCGATGTCCCTCTCCCCTGCACCGCGCCTGACGGCCGCGGCCATCGTCGCCGTGGGCGCCGTCGCGCTCGCGAGCTGCTCGGGCGGATCCGCCGAGCAGCCGACCGGCGCCGTCGACCCGGATGCCACGCTCACCGTCGGCCTGCAGCTCGAGCCGACGAACCTCGACATTCGCCACACCTCGGGGGCTGCCCTCGAGCAGGCTCTCACCGACAACGTCTACGAGGGCCTCGTCTCACGCGCCGAGAACGGCGAGGTCGTGCCGTCCCTGGCGAGCGACTGGACGATCTCCGACGACGGCCGCACCTATACCTTCACCCTCGAGACGGGCGTCACCTTCCACGACGGCGCCGAGTTCACGGCAGAGGACGTCGTCGCCACGCTCGACGAGACCCGCTCCGACGAGTCGATGATCGGCTTCCCGAGCCTTCAGACGATCGAAAAGGTCTCCGCGCCCGACGAGGGCACGGTGGAGATCACGCTGTCGGAGCCGAACCAGAACTTCCTCTTCCTCCTGACCGGGCCGGCCGGGCTCATCTTCGACGCGGACGACACCACCGACATGCAGACGGCGGCGAACGGCACGGGCCCCTTCGTGCTCGAGGCGTGGAGTCAGGGCGACAGCCTCACGTTCACGCGCTACGACGACTACTGGGGGGATCCGGCGGGCGTCGCCGAGGTCGTCTTCGCCTACATCCCCGAGGCGACGGCGCTCGTCGCAGCCGGACTCGACGGATCCCTCGACGTCCTCACCGCCGTCGAGGCCGATCTCGCCGCACAGCTCGACGGGGCGTTCGAACTCGCGGAGGGCGAGACGACCGACAAGTTCATCCTCGCCTTCAACGAACAGGCCGAGCCTCTCGACGACATCCGTGTACGGGAGGCGCTCCGACTCGCGATCGACCACGACGCGATCCTCGAGCGCGTCGGCGCCGGCGAGGCGCAGTATGGCCCCGTTCCTGTCCTCGACCCCGGCTACGAGGACCTGTCCGACACGATCTCCTTCGACCCCGACGCCGCCCGCGACCTCCTCGAGGAGGCGGGCGTCGACGACCTCACGCTCGAGCTGACGGTCTCCAACACCTATCCGACCTACCTCTCGACGCTGCTCGCGTCGATGTTCGCGGACGTCGGCGTCACGCTCGACGTCGAGACGGTCGAGTTCTCGACGTGGCTCAACGACGTCTACAGCAACGCCGACTACGAGTTGAGCCTCGTGAACCACGTCGAGCCGCGCGACTTCGACACGTGGACGAACCCCGACTACTACTACGCCCTCGCCGACGAGGAGGCCTTCGACGAGGTGCGCGCGCTCTACGCGGAGGCGATGCGGCAAACGGACCCCGACGCCTCGGCTGAACTGATCGCGCAGGCCGCTCGCGTCGTCGCCGAGCAGCACCCGGCCGACTGGCTGTTCACGCGCAGCGACATCGTGGCGATCGCACCGGGCATCGAGAACTTCCCCGTATCGGCGACGAGCACGCGGCTCGACGTGTCGGACGTGACCGTCTCGAACTGACCGCCATGCTGCGCTACGCCCTCACGCGGATCCTGCTGCTCGCCCTGGGCCTGCTCGTCGCGAGCGCGGTCATCTTCGGCGCGCTGCGGATCCTGCCGGGCGACGTCGCGCAGATGATCGCGGGCACCGAGGGAACGCCCGCACAGGTCGCCGCGATCCGCGCCGAGCTCGGACTCGACCGACCGCTCGCGCAGCAATACGTCGAGTGGATCGGCGGGGTCCTGTCGGGCGATCTCGGCAACTCGTTGCTGACCGGTGCGAGCGTGGGCAGCGAGCTGGCGGCCAAGGCGCAGGTGACGATCCCGCTCGGAGTGCTGTCGCTCGTCATCGCCCTCGCCCTCGCCGTGCCGCTCGGCATCGTCTCCGCGATCCGTCGCGGGCGCCCCTCCGGCACGGCGCTCACCGTCGTCGCGCAGCTGCTCGCCGCCGTCCCGGTCGTGTGGGCCGGGCTGATGCTCGTCGTCGTGTTCGCCATCGTGCTCGGCTGGCTTCCCGCGCAGGGGTTCCCGCGGGCGGGCTGGGACGATCCGGCCGCGGCGATTCGTGCTCTCCTCCTCCCCGCGCTCACGATCGGCATCGTGGAGGGGGCGATGCTCATGCGCTTCGTGCGCAGCGCCACCCTGCAGGCGACCGGCGAGGACTTCGTCCGCACGGCCGCATCGAAGGGCCTCACCCGCTCGCAGGCCCTCGTCAGGCACGGGCTGCCGGCCGTCGGGCTGTCGATCGTGACGGTGCTCGGCATCCAGATCGCCGG
>JAJYSF010000249.1 GCA_021793715.1 Actinomycetes bacterium | reverse complement strand
ACTTCGACGCGGTGCACCGCGTCGAAGTCGAGCACGAGCATGTAGGCACCCATCAGCACGACGATCACGCCGAGGATCAGGCCGAGCGGGATACCGGCGATCTCCATCGAGCGCAGGCCGAACGCCATCCCCTCGGGGAGTACGCCGAACATCATCAGGCCGACGTTGAGCAGGGAGAACACGGCGTAGCCGACGAGCGCGATCAGCACGATCTTCGTCATCTTCGCCGACGCGCGGATCTTGCCGCTGGCGAAGAGGGCGAGCGTGGTGCCGATGACGGCGATCGACGCGAGGGCGGCCTGCATGACGATGCCCGGCCAGATCATCTCGAAGAACGCCGAGATGCCGCCGACGAAGAGCCCCTCCGCCACGGCGTAGGCCACGGCGAGGCCGGCGGGAGCGATCTTGTTGCGCATCCCGAAGGCGTAGACGAGGGTGATGACGAGCGTGCCGATGGCGCCGGCGATCGCGGGGATCAGGTTGACGTCGCCGGTGCGCAGCGCTTCGATCGGGGAGAAGTTGCCGCCGAGCGTGATGAACCAGCTCACCGCGCCGACAGCGAGCATGATCGCGAACAAGACCGCCGTCTTGACGATCGTGTCTTCGTACGACATGCGGCCCGTCTGCGGCGTTCCCGCGGACGGGGCGGCGTACATGCCCTCGATGTGAGCCTGTTCGCCAGCGGACGGCGCCTGCGCGGGCTGCGGAGCGAGCGGCGTGGCGTATGCGCCCTGGGACGCGCCACGCTCGTTCGAGAAGTAAGGGTTATTGAATCCGGTGCTGGCCATTGCTGCGGTCACACTCCTGATCTGCCGGTCGCGTTTCGCGATTCGTCAAGCGTATCCGCCAATTATTATGTCTCGGCTGTATTCCGATGGATTCGCGCATCGCGCTCGTACGCTGGAGCGATGATCGCGATCATCGGCCACCGAGGTGCTCCCGGACACCTGCCGGAGCACACGCGCGGGTCCTATCTGCTGGCGATCGCGCAGGGTGTCGACGCGATCGAACCGGATGTCGTGGCCACGCGCGACGGGGTGCTCGTCGTGCGGCACGAGAATGACATCTCGTCGACCACCGACGTTTCGTCGCGTCCGGAATATGCCGACCGCCGCACCCGCAAGGTGATCGATGGGCGCACCACTGACGGCTGGTTCACCGACGACTTCACGTGGGACGAGCTGCGCACGCTGCGAGCGCGCGAGCGGATCCCCGAGATTCGCCCCGCGAGCGCGGCTCACGATAACGACGAACCGATCCTCGCGCTCACGGAGGTCCTCACGCTCGCGCGCGACGGTGGTGTCGGCGTGGTCGTCGAGCTCAAGCACGCGACGTACTTCGCGTCGATCGGTATCGATCTGGCTGCTCTCGTCGCGCGCGACCTACGCGCAAGCGGGTGGGACGGCGATCCCGCGCTCGTGATCGAGGCCTTCGAGCAGAACGCGCTCGAGCGCGTGCGCGAGGAGGGGATCCGCGCCCGATACGTCTATCTCATCGAGCGCACGGGATCGCCCGCCGATCGCATCGCACGCGACGGACGGGCCGCCCCGACGTATCGGGACCAGTTCGGCGCGCCCGCCGTGCTCGCCCCCGCCGTCGACGGCGTGAGCGTGCACAAGCACCTCCTCCTCGCCGCGAACGGCGCCGAGCTTGCCGCCCGCGTCCGCGACGCGGGGCTCGAGCTGTTCACCTGGACGTGCCGCCCCGAGAACGCCTTCCTCGAACGCCGCTTCCGGGGCCCAGGTGGGCGCACGGCGCACGGCCGATGGCGCGAGGAATGGCGCGAACTGCGCGACGTCGGCGCGACGGCGCTGTTCGCCGACCACCCCGATCTCGCGCGCGAGCTGTTCCCGCGAGAGTGATTACTGGGCGTCGTCCCAGAGGTTGGCGACGGCGTGGGCTGTGCCGCCCTGTCCCGGGCCGAGCAGGAAGATATCGCGCACCTGGCTCTCGGCGTCGATTGCATCGCCCGTCCCGATCAGATCGGCGAGGCGCTCGAAGTCGCTCGTCAGCGCCGCCGCGTCCTTGACGAGCGGGAACGTGCCGCGCAGGTTGCGCGTCATGTGCAGCCAGCTGTCGGAGATCGTCGCGGCGTAGACGGAGTTGCCGCTGTGCTCGGCGATGTAGTCGTTCAGCCTGCTGTAGGCGGCGTATGCGCTCGTCGGATCCGTGGCGAGCGCGCGTGCGATCTCGCGAGTCAGGTCCGAGGCATGAGCGCGCTCCTCCTCGCTCATCCGCGGGAGAGTGAGGTGCAGGCCGATGCCCAGCTGGTAGCCGATGAACTCGAGCGACTTCGCGGGCATCTCCGGCGTCACGTCGGTGACGCGCGTGTACCGGCTCGCCACCATCTCGATCAGGCCCTGCCGCTCGAGGCGTTGCAGCGCTTCGCGAACCGGCATTCGGGAGACGCCGAGGCGGTCGGCGAGTTCGCCGTCGCGCACACGCTGTCCGGGCGCAAGGGTGCCGTCGACAATCGACTCGCACAGACGTTCATACACGACATCGGCGAGACGTTTGGTCTCCGCCATCACCGGCTTCTCATCGCTCAGCACCGTTTTTCCCCCTGCTCGGTGTTCGGTCTCGATCCCGTAACTTTATACAGACGACCCTGACTGTCATCTCCAGAATTCGGTAGTTGGCAGGAAACTCACGCCAAGCGCTCGTTCGTCCGAGGTCTCTCCTAAGCTTGCAGGAGCCATGGCACATCCTCACGACGCACCCCTCGTTCCGACCGATCGCGACCCCTTACTCGACGGCCTCAATGAGCCGCAGCGCGAGGCGGTGCTCCATCGCGGTCCCGCTCTGCTCATCGTCGCGGGTGCCGGATCCGGCAAGACCCGCGTGCTGACGCACCGCATCGCGTCACTGCTGCGTTCCCGCGAGGCCTGGCCAAGCCAGATCCTCGCGATCACGTTCACGAACAAGGCCGCGGGCGAGATGCGCGAGCGTGTCGAGGAGCTCGTGGGTGAGCAGGCGAAGGGGATGTGGATCTCGACGTTCCACTCGGCGTGCGTGCGCATCCTGCGTCGCGAGGCCGAGCAATTCGGCTTCACCAAAGCATTCACGATCTACGACTCGGGCGATGTCCGGGCCCTCATGAAGATC
>JAJYSF010000248.1 GCA_021793715.1 Actinomycetes bacterium | reverse complement strand
TGTCATCATGCCCAAGCCGTTCCCCAAGGAGTTCCGCGACGACGTCGTCTGGGTCGCGCAGAACCGCGACCCAGACGTCTCCCTCGCGCAGATCGCGAAAGACTTCGGCGTCCATGTCGGAACTCTCGACAAGTGGATGCGTCAAGCCCGCATCGAAGCCGGCGAACAGCCGGGTGAGACGAAGCAGGATTCCGCCGAGCTGCGCGAGCTCCGTAAGCGCAATCGGCTCCTCGAGCAGGAGGTCGAGGTGCTGCGTAGTAGGTTGCGTCGAACTCGGCCGGGGCGACCATGCCGAGGCTACCGTGGAGCCTGCGATGGTTGTACCAGTCGATCCAGCCGGCAGTTGCGTACTCGACGTCGGCGAGCGTCTTGAACGCGCCATCGTGGAAGACCGTGGTGCGGATGCATTCGGCCTTGTAGAGGTCGTTGATCGTCTCCATGAGCGCGTTATCGAACGCATCGCCGACGCTCCCGATCGAGGGCGCGATGCCGTCGATCGCGAGCTTCTCTGTGTAGGAAGTCGCCGTGTACTGAGACCCGGCATCGCTATGCGCGCGCAGTTGGTGCCGGCCGACGGGGTGGCCTTGTCGGTCGCGTTCCCAGAGCGCCATCCGCAGCGGGATCATCACGAGCTCGGCGTGCTTGGTCGATGCCGCGTGCCAGGCGACGATGCGTTGCGAGAACACGTCGAGGATGAACGCGACATACACGAACCCGGCCCACGTGCGGACATACGTGAAGTCCATCACCCACGTGTGATCCGGACGCGGCGCGGTGAAGTCGCGGTTCAACAGGTCGCCGGCGCGCACTCCGTCCTTCGCCGGGATCGTCGTGCGCACGGCTTTTGCGCGCGTGATGCCGGACAGGCCGAGCGCTCGCATGGCTCGGTCGACCGCGCCCCACGACGCGTCGGGGAGAGCGGTCCGGCGGATCAGCGCGGTCATCTTCCGCCGCCCATACATGCCTTCCGGTGTCAGCTTTCGACGCACCTCGCCGGTGACCGGATCGGTGACGTCGGCCCATGCGACTTCGCGGACGGCGTCGTGCACCATCGCGTCAGTGACGGTCCGTGTCGCGACGAGGCGGGTCTGCCAGGAGCGATAGGTGCGCGCAGCGATTTTCACGCCCTGCTCGCGCAGGACGCGGATGATCGACTCGACTGCGTGTCCCTCGGCTCGCATCTGGTCGATGAAGCCCCTCATCAACGGTTGCGGGGGTCGAGTTCCCCCGCGAAGAAAGTCGTGGTGAACTCAACCCGTCAGCGCAACACCATCGATGATCATCTCGGAGGTGTGGTGTGGCGAAGATCGGGAGACCGGGGTTGCCGTCGGATCGGCGGCAGCAGGTATGGGAGCTGTGGAAGACGGGAACATCGATCAGCGAGATCTCTCGAACGGTGGGGTCACCGCCAGGGTCGATCTTCTCGATCCTGTTGCCGTTCGGCGGCTTCTATCAACCACCGCAGCGCCGCCGGTCTGGAACGCTGACGCTGACCGAACGCGAGGAGATCTCCAGAGGCCTCGCGGCCGGTGCGTCGTATCGAGCCATCGGGCGTCGTCTGGGTCGACCCGCCTCGACGATCAGCCGTGAGGTCGCGAAGAACAAGGGTGCCCGCCGGTATCGCGCTGTTGATGCTGACGACCGGGCGTTGCGGCGAGCGAGGCGTCCGCAGAAGTGCAAGCTCGCACGCAACCCCGTGCTGCGCGGTTACGTAGCAGCTCGGCTTCGGGAAGACTGGTCGCCCGAGCAGATCGCCGGCGCGCTCCGAAAGCGACACCCGGCGGGGAGCGGGATGTGGGTGTCACACGAGACGATCTACAAATCGCTGTTCGTACAGTCCCGCGGCGTTCTCGCGAAGGAGTTGCAGAAGCATCTGCGATCCGGCCGGCCGATCCGTCGGAGCGTTCACAACAACGTCACGGGGCAATGGCGCTCCCAGATCAAGGACGCCGTCTCGATTTCCGAGCGCCCTGCTGAGGCCGCGGACCGCGCAATCCCCGGACACTGGGAAGGAGACCTTCTCCTCGGTCGTCAGTGGACCCAGATCGCGACGGTCGTCGAGCGCGCGACACGGTTCACCGTTCTGGTTCAGGTCGATGGGCGCGACATGGAGTCCGTCACGGCCGGCCTCTCGCGAGAAATGAATCTGCTGCCCGAGCAGGTGCGGCGATCGCTGACCTGGGATCGCGGGATGGAGCTCGCCGACCACAAGACCGTGACGAAGAACACCGGCCTCGACGTCTACTTCGCCGACCCTCGCAGTCCCTGGCAGCGCGGGACCAACGAGAACACGAGTCGGCTATTGCGTCAGTACTTCCCGAAGGGCGTCAGTATGAAGGACCTCACCCAGGCCGACCTCGACACGGTCGCCGCACGCTTGAACTCCCGTCCCAGGAAGACTCTCGACTTCGACACGCCAGCCGATAGGCTCCAAGCACTGTTGCGCTGACGGGTTGAGTTCACCGTCGCCGCTCTCAGGATCGCGACGTCTTCTCGAAGTCGCTTGTTCTCGGCCTTGAGTCGTTTGATCTCCGCGGCCTCTTCGCTGGTCTGTCCGTCGCGCTCGCCCGCGTCGATGTCGGCTTGGATCACCCACCGGCGCAGCGATTCCGCGCCGACGCTTTCCTGGCGGGCGACGGCCGCGACGGCCTGCGCGTTCGATGGGTACTCCGACCGGTGCTCGCGCACCAGGCGGACAGCCCGCTCCTTGACGGCGGGATCGATTTTCTTCGGCATGACGCCATCCTTCCAACTCGACAGGAAGCGGCATCAAACCTGCGGCGGTTCAGGTTTTTACGTGCTCTATTGGGTGGTTCGGAAGGCCGTCGCTGCAGGGATCCGCGACGCTGCCCGAGTCTCCGAAGAGGCTACTCAGGAGGAGCCTCGGCCGTAGCTGCCGTCGACCGGCCCTTCCCAGTTGGGCTTCCAGCCAAGCTCCGGCGCAACATACTTGGCGAACGACTCCAAGATATGAACACAAAAAGCAACACCGAGCTGATTCGGCACCGTGATCAGCAGGGTGTCCGCCTCGGCGATCGCCTCGTCGTGACGGAGCTGCTCGATCAGGACGTCGGGCTCATCCGTGTAGGACCGGCCGAAGATCGCGCGCGTCGACTCATCGATCATGCCGATCTGATC
>JAJYSF010000247.1 GCA_021793715.1 Actinomycetes bacterium | reverse complement strand
AGCTCGATGAGCCGCCCTGCGCGGTCGACGATCTCCTGTGCGGATCCGCAGAACGTGTGCCCGGTGCGGAAATCGTCGAGCGCGACGCCCGTGGCCGCCGCCCGGCGTGCGACATCGGCCTCGGTCGCGCCCGCGAGTGTCGTCAGCGCCACGGTCTGCCGCAGCGTCGCCGGGTCGCGCCCGATCTCCTCGCACGCGGCGCGGCCGCGCGCCCAGCGGTCGACGACGACGTCCTCCGGCTGGAACGCGAGGTTGTGTTCGGCGGCGAAACGCGCGGCGAGGCTCGGGGTGCGCTTGAGGCCCGCGCCGCCGACGATCACCGGCAGCGGATTCTGGACCGGCTTGGGCAGCGCGGGCGAGTCGGTGAGTTGATAGTGGGATCCGTCGTAGGAGAACGTCTCGCCCGCCGGCGTGCCCCACAGTCCGGTGACGACCTCGAGCTGCTCTTCGAGGAGGTCGAACCGGCGGCGCGGGAACGGGATCCCGTAGGCCGCGTGCTCCGCCTCGAACCAGCCCGTGCCGAGGCCGAGCTCCACGCGACCGCCCGACATCTGGTCGACCTGCGCGACCTGGATCGCGAGCACGCCGGGGGATCGGTAGGTCACGCTCGACACGAGCGTGCCGAGGCGCAGCGACGTCGTCTCGCGCGCGAGACCGGCGAGCGTCGTCCACGCATCCGTCGGTCCGGGCTCACCGCTGAAGAAGTCGCCCATCGCGAGGTAGTGGTCCGAGCGGAAGAACCCGTCGAAGCCGCTCGCCTCCGCCTGCTGGGCGAACGCGAGCTGGGTGTCGTACGAAGCGCCCTGCTGGGGCTCGGTGAAGACGCAGAACTCCGGAGTGGTCATGCGTCCATGGTGGCACTAATCGCTCGATGGGAAGACGAATGCCTCCGTGCTCGGCTTCTCTCCGCTCACCTCGCGGTAGACATCGGGCTCGAGATAGATGATCCGGGCGTGCGGCACGGCGGTGCGCACGCGCTGTTCGATCTCGTCGATGTCGCGCGCGGCGGCCCCCAGCGGCTTGTCCGCCGCGAGGCCGATCTTCGCGGCCACCATCAGTTCTTCCGGGCCGACGTAGAGCGTTTTGATGTGGATGACCTTCGGGGGTTCGGCACCTGTCTCGATTGCGGCGATGATCGCGTGCAGCTGCGTCTTCGTGGCGCCCTCGCCGACGAGGAGGCTCTTCATCTCGATGCCGATGACGATCGCGATGACGATGAGCAGGACGCCGATCGCGAGGGTGCCCGCGGCGTCGTACATCGGATCCCCGGTGACGACCGTGAGCGAGACACCCGTGAGGGCGAAGACGAGTCCGAGCAGCGCGCCGGTGTCCTCGAGCAGGAGCACGGGCAGCTCGGGCGAACGCGAACGGCGGATGAACTCCCACCACGACTGGCCGCGCTCGCGGACCTCATTCGCTTCCTTGATGGCCGTGCGCAGCGAATAGAGCTCGAGCACGATGCCGAAGACGAGGATCACGATGGGCAGCCACCACCATCGCTCGTTCAACTCGTGAGGGTGTACGAGCTTGTTGACGCCCTCATAGATCGAGAAGAGACCGCCGACCGAGAAGAGGATGATGCCCACCACGAAGGCGTAGACGTAACGCTCGCGTCCGTAGCCGAACGGATGCTCGCGGTCGGCTTCGCGTCGCGACACGCGGCCGCCCACGTACAGCAGGACCTGGTTGCCCGAGTCGGCCAGCGAGTGAACCGCCTCCGCGAGAAGGGAGGCCGACCCCGACAGCAGCCAGCCGATGAACTTGGCGAGGGCGATCCCCATGTTCGCGATGAACGCCGCGAGTATGGCCTTGCCGCCCCCATGTGCACTCATGCCACCGAGTGTAAGGGGCGGAGGTACCGTGGGAGGTATGGCCCACCCACTTCCCGCAATCGCGTTCGTCGGAGCCGGATCCATGGGGGGTGCGATCCTGCGCGGCATCGTCGCGAGCGGCCTCGAGATCGATGGCGGCATCACCGTCACGAACCGCACCGCGGCGAAGGCCGAGGATCTCGCGCGTCTCGAGGGGGTGACGAGCATCGCGCTCGATGACACGCCGGACGGCAACGTCAGAGCCGTGGCCGACGCGCGCATCGTCGTCGTCGGAGTGAAGCCGGCCATGGTCGCCGACCTCCTCGCCGACCTCTCCCCGCATCTGCGAGACGACGCGATCGTCGTCAGCCTCGCGGCGGGGATCACGCTCGCGCAGTTCGAAGAGCGGCTCGGCGAGGTCGCCGTCGTGCGGTCCATGCCGAATACACCGTCCACCGTGGGGCGGGGCGTGACCGGGATCGCCGGCGGCACGCGCGCGACGCACGAGGACATCGCCCTCGTGCGACGGCTCTTCGAGACGGTGGGAACGGTGGTGGAGGTCGACGGGGACGACGGCATCGACGCGATCTCGACGATCTCCGGATCCGGGCCCGCGTACGTCTTCCTGCTGATCGAGAAGCTCGTGGAGGCGGCGAAGCACCGCGGTTTCGATGACGAGACAGCACTCGCGATCGCGGCGGGCACCTTCACCGGGGCGACGGCGCTCCTCGAGGCGGAGGATCTTCCTCCCGCCGAGCTGCGTCGCCGCGTGACGAGCCCGAAGGGCACAACGGAACGCGCAGTCGAGGTGTTCCAGGCAGCGGGGCTCGACGAGCTGTTCCGCCGGGCGACGGATGCCGCCTACGCACGCGCCAAGGAACTGGCCGAAGAGGGCTGACCTCAGCGGTCGAGCGCGGCGAACCGCTCGATGTCGGCGTTCGTGCCGGAGACGATGATGAGATCGTGATTGGTCACGACGGTCGTCGGTTCGGCGTAGTGGAACGCGCGCGCGGGTGACTTCACGCCGACGACGGTCACGTTGTACTTCGTCCGTACCCCCGAGTCTGCGAGGCTCACGCCGCGGATGAACTTCGGCGGGAACATCTTTGCGAGCACGAAGTCGTCGTCGAAGCGGATGAAGTCGAGCATCTGGCCGCTGACGAGGTGCGCCACGCGCTCCCCGGCTTCGCGCTCGGGATAGATCACATGATTCGCGCCGACGCGGGAGAGGATCTTGCCGTGCGACTGGCTTGTCGCCTTGGCCCAGATCTGCGGCACCTTCAGGTCGACGAGGTTCGCGGTGATGAGCACGGACGCCTCGATCGACGACCCC
>JAJYSF010000246.1 GCA_021793715.1 Actinomycetes bacterium | reverse complement strand
GCGCCCGACGCCGCCGTCCCAGCGAGCGCCTCCGCTCCCGCGCCGGACGCGTCTCCGCAGGCCGCGGCGACGCCGCAGCCTTTCTGGGCGCTGGCTCCGGTCGAGCGCGATGTGCACGACTTCGACGGCAACCCGATCTACCGGGTCGGGCCGACGGCGTGGGCTCTGGTCCTTGAGGACCGCGGCAGCTACTTCGTGATGCGACATGACGACGGACGGATCGGTTACCTCCACGACACCTCCGGCATCACCCGCGGTTGACGCACCTCTCGCATTCGCGGTCACGAAAGGAACACCATGCGCACGATCGACCTCAGGGGTCGGGCGCTGAGCCCGTCAGAGCTGCTCTCTGCCGTACCACGCGCCAGCGACGCACGTGCGGCGGCGCTCGACACCGCGCGGGAGCTCGTCGCGGCCGTGCGACGCGACGGGGAAGACGCGCTGCGCGATCAAGCGGCCCGGTTCGACCGTGTGGAGGGACACGCGCTACGTGTTCCGCAGGAGCACATCGATGACGCCCTGTCGGGACTCGACAGCGACGTGCGGGCCGCCCTCGACGAGGCGATCGCTCGTGTGCGCGCCGGATCCGCGGCGCAGGTCCCGGATCCGCGTGACACCGAGATCGCGCCCGGCGCGCACGTGCGTCAGCGATGGCAGCCGGTCGCGCGCGCCGGCGTATACGTTCCCGGCGGCAAGGCGGTGTACCCGTCGAGCGTCATCATGAACGTGGTCCCCGCTCAGGTCGCGGGCGTGCGCCGCATCGCCCTCGCCTCGCCGCCGCAGCGCGATGCGGCGGGGCGCGTGCACCCGACGATCCTCGCCGTCGCCGGCCTCCTGGGCGTCGACGAGGTGTATGCGATCGGCGGCGCCGGCGCGATCGGTGCCCTCGCCTACGGTGTCGAATCGCTCGGCCTGGCCCCGGTGGACGTCGTCACCGGCCCCGGAAACAACTTCGTGGCGTCCGCCAAGCGGGTCGTGGCTGGCGACGTCGGCACCGACGCGGAGGCGGGTGCCACCGAGATCCTCATCGCGGCCGACGAGACGGCCGACGCCGTTCTCGTGGCCGCCGACCTCGTCAGTCAGGCGGAGCACGACGAACAGGCCGCCGCCGTGCTCGTGACCACGTCTGAAGACCTCGCCTCTGCCGTCGAGAGCGCGCTGAGTGAGATCGCGGCCACGACGCGGCACGCGGAACGCGTCGCGGCGGCGCTCGCGGGTCCCCAATCGGCGATCGTGCTCGTCGACGACGCTGCGGGGATGGAATCGTTCAGCAACACGTACGGTCCCGAGCACCTCGAACTCCACGTCGCGGATGCACGCGCCGCGGCCGACCGCTACACGAACGCCGGCGCGATCTTCGTGGGGCCCGCCACGCCGGTGAGTCTCGGTGACTACATGGCGGGCAGCAACCACGTGCTGCCGACCGGGGGACAGTCCCGATACGCCTCGGGTCTCGGCGCGTATACCTTCCTCCGCCCGCAACAGGTCATCGAGTACGACGCGGCCGCGCTCGAGGCGGTCGCGGATCGCATTGTCACGCTCGCGGAAGCAGAGGCATTGCCTGCGCACGGCGACGCGGTCAGAGCCCGAGAGCGCTGAGCAGAGAGGACACGCAGTCGGCCATGTAAAGTCGTGTCGTCATGCATTGTCCATTCTGCCGCCACCCCGACTCCCGCGTGATCGATTCGCGCACGAGCGACGACGGTCTGTCGATCAGACGTCGCCGCCAGTGCCCCGAGTGCGGTGGCCGCTTTTCAACGGTCGAGACCGCGAGCCTCAACGTCGTCAAGCGCTCCGGTGCGGTCGAGCCGTTCTCTCGTGACAAGGTCGTCAGCGGCGTCCGCAAGGCATGCCAGGGACGACCCGTGACGGACGATGACCTCGCGCTGCTCGCGCAGAAGGTCGAAGAGGCGCTTCGCCAGTCGGGCCAGAGCACCCTGGAGGCCAACGACATCGGTCTCACGATCCTCGAGCCGCTTCGCGAGCTCGACGAGATCGCGTATCTCCGATTCGCGAGCGTGTACCGCGCGTTCGAATCGCTCGAGGACTTCGAAGAGGCCGTCGCCGACCTGCGTGCCGGACGCGGCGAGCCCCGCACGGCCGAGGGATGAGCCGCATGCTCTACGACCTGCTGTTCCGCGGCGTGCTCAAGCGCCTGGACACGGAAACCGCGCACCACCTCGGTATGGTCGCCATCCGTCTCATGGGAGCCGCTCCGCTCCGTCCGATCGTGCGACGGTTCACGCAGCCGGACCCCTCGCTCCGTGTCGACGCCTTGGGTGTGACGTTCCCCACCCCGTTCGGCGTCGCGGCGGGCTTCGACAAGAACGCCGTAGGCGTCCGCGGGCTGGGGGCGCTCGGGTTCGGACACGTCGAGATCGGCACGGTCACCGCGATCCCGCAGCCCGGTAATCCGTCGCCGAGACTGTTCCGCCTCGTCGCCGACCGCGGCCTCCTCAACCGCATGGGCTTCAACAATCGTGGTGCGGCGGCCGCGGCACGACGCCTCGCGCGCCTGCGCCGCGGGGGAGCTGTCGTCGGGGCGAACATCGGCAAGAGCCGCGTCGTCGATGTCGATTCCGCGCTCGATGACTACGTGCGCAGCGCGCGCATGCTCGCGCCGGTCGCCGACTACGTCGCGGTCAATGTGTCGTCGCCGAACACTCCCGGTCTGCGCGGACTGCAGGCCGTCGAAACACTGCGTCCCCTGCTTGAGGCCGTGCGCGAGGCGTGCGGTGCGACGCCGCTGCTCGTGAAGATCGCGCCCGACCTGCCCGACGACGAGGTCATCGCGATCTCGCGGCTCGCGGCCGACCTGCGTCTCGATGGCCTTATCGCGACGAACACGACGATCTCCCGCGACGGGCTCGCGACAGACTCCCGCGAGGTCGAGGCGATGGGGGCAGGCGGCGTCTCCGGACCACCCGTCGCCGAGCGTTCGCTCGAGGTCCTGTCGATCGTTCGCGAGGCCGCGCCGGATCCGTCTTTCTGCGTGATCTCGGTCGGCGGCGTCGAAACCGCCGACCAGGTACGCGAGCGCCTCGAATACGGCGCGACCCTCGTCCAGGGGTACACGGGATTCATCTATCAGGGCCCGTTCTGGGCGCGGCGCATCAACCGTGCGCTCGTGCGTCGCTGACGGCGCGACGGATCAGAGGC
>JAJYSF010000245.1 GCA_021793715.1 Actinomycetes bacterium | reverse complement strand
CCTCACTGCCGGTCCTGCTGACCGGACGCACGCCGTGGCGAAGCGACATCCAGGCGCGCGGCGTGACCGTCGCGCTGCGGATCATCCCACTGCGCGATCGCGGCGAGCGCATCGGCGCCATCGTGCTCTGCCGTGACGTCAGTGAGCTGCGCAACCAGGAGCAGGAGATCCTGACCAAGGACGCGACGATCCGCGAGATCCATCACCGCGTGAAGAACAACCTGCAGACCGTCGCGTCGCTGCTGCGGATCCAGGCACGCCGGACCGCGAGCGACGAGGCGAAGGAGTCGCTGCTGCAGGCGATGCAGCGCGTCTCGGCGATCGCGGTCGTACACGACACGCTCTCCGAAGGCCTCAGCCAGAAGGTCGATTTCGACGAGGTGTTCAGTCGCGTGCTGCGCCTCGTCGCGGAGGTCGCCGCGGCGCAGAACACGATCGCGCACACGCGCAAGACGGGATCCTTCGGCACGCTGTCGAGCGAGTATGCGAACCCGCTCGCACTCGCCCTGACGGAAGTCGTCACGAACTCCGTCGAGCACGGCCTCGCCGGACGCGAGGGGCACGTCGAGATCACCGCGGATCGCGATGAGGACGAGCTCCGCGTCCGCGTTCGCGACACCGGCTCAGGTCTTGCCGAAGGGCGCGTCGGTCACGGTCTCGGGACGCAGATCGTCCGCACGCTCGTGCAGGGCGAGCTGAGCGGGACGATCGAGTGGCGGACGATCAGTGGGTCGGACAGTGACTTCGAAGGCGGCACCGAGGTCGCGATCGACATCCCTCTGCGGTGGACCAAGAGCGCCGAGAGCACGCGCCCCGCCGAAGGCGAGGGCGTGCTCTGAGGGAAGGCGGCGTCAGCCGGCGCGGCGGGCGCGTGCGGCGCGGCGCTTCAGGGCGCGGCGCTCGTCTTCGCTGAGGCCACCCCAGACGCCGGAGTCCTGGCTCGTCTCGAGCGCGTACTGCAGGCAGACCTCGGTGACCGTGCAACGCGCACACACCGACTTCGCCTTCTCGATCTGATCGACCGCAGGTCCCGTATTGCCGACGGGGAAGAAGAGTTCCGGGTCGACCGTAAGGCAGGCCGCCTTGTCACGCCAGTCCATGCTGAGGTGCTCCTTGAGGGGGTGGTGGGGTAATAGTGGTTCAGCGGTGGTCGGGTGATCGACTACGCTGGATGTGTGACGGGCCCGTGGCCCCGCACCCCACCACACTGTGGGAAACACACCGTGAACAATTGTCGTACAGGTGTTGCCCACGATCAAGGGTTTTGGCAAATGTCCAGGATTTCCATGCAGCGCGCCTCCGTTTCGCTGCTCGCACTCGAGTCCATCGGACTCGCCGCCCTCACCGTGTGGGAGGTCATCTCCCTGGTGCGCGGGGATCTCTCCTCGCTCGCGACGTCGCTCGCGCTCCTCGTGATGACGCTCGTCGCAACGGGTGCGCTCGCGGGATTCGCGTTCGCGGTCCACACGGGACGCGCCTGGGGACGTTCCGGCGGAATCGTGGCGCAGGTGCTGATCTTCGCCGTCGCCGTGGGTGCTGTTCAGGGCGCCGACGCGCACTGGGGGATCGCCGCTGCGCTCGCGCTGCCAGCGATCGCCACCTTCGCCGCGCTGATCGGCTCCGCACGTCCCGCCGACGAGACACCGCGCGACTGATCGTCGCGTCGTGCTGAGCGCCCGGGGGCACCGGGCGCTCTGTCGTGGGCGGGAATACTCCGCATCGCTGAGCGTTGAACTTGACAAGAGGCGACTCAAGGTCGCAAAGTTGAGTCGTATCGCATCACGTTTCACGAGGAGTAGATACATGCCCGAAATGGACCTTCCCGGAGGATCATTCGACGAGTTCCTCGCGCGCTACCTCCAGGGTCAGCGTGCGCGTCAATCGCGCTCGATCGATCTCCGCGAACTGCTGAGCGCTCGATCGCACGAGATCATCCAGCGTGCGGGCGCGTTCGCGCTCGAGCGCGGACAGCGGGAAGTCGACGCACTGCACCTCTTGCGCGTTCTGCCGGATGACGACTCCGTCGCCGCAGCGCTCCGTGCCGCCGGGGCCGACGCAGAGCAGATCGCGCAGGCCGCCGAGGCCGCGTTGCCGCAGCCGGCCGCGGCCGTCGACGTCCCCGCCGCCGAGATGACGGCCGCATGCCGGCGCGTAATATACCAGGCCGTGCAGGTCGCTCGCTCGTCTGGTGCCACCTACGTCGATCCGGAACACCTGTTCTTCTCGATCGTGCTGTCGCAGGACACCCCCGCGGGCCGGATCCTGGCGGCGCACGGCGTCACGCCGGATGCCCTGCTGGGAGCCGCACGCGAGCGCCACGACGTCAGCGCGCAGGGGGCGCAACAGGAAGCGAAGACGAACGCGACGATGCTCGAGACGTACGGCACCGACCTGACGGCACTCGCCGAGGCCGGCGAGCTGGATCCCGTGATCGGACGCGCCGACGAGATCGAGCAGACCGTCGAGATCCTCTCGCGCCGAACGAAGAACAACCCCGTTCTCGTCGGCGAGGCTGGCGTCGGCAAGACCGCGATCGCCGAGGGGCTCGCCCGCGCGATCGTCGCCGGATCCATCCCGCAGCAGCTCTCCGGCAAGCGCGTCGTGAGCGTCGATATGGCGGGCATGCTCTCCGGCGCCCGCTACCGAGGAGATTTCGAGGAGCGCCTCACGAAGACCCTCGAAGAGGTGGCTGCGCAGAAGGACGAGATCATTCTCTTCATCGACGAGCTGCACACGATCGTCGGTGCGGGCGGAAGCGGCGAGAGCGGCGCGATGGACGCGGGGAACATCCTCAAGCCGCGCCTCGCCCGCGGCGAGTTGCACCTTGTGGGCGCGACGACGCTCGACGAGTTCCGCCGGATCGAGAAGGATGCGGCGCTCGCCCGCCGCTTCCAGCCGGTGCGTGTGGGCGAGCCGAGCGTTGCCGACGCCGTGCAGATCCTGCACGGTCTGCGCGCGGCGTACGAGACGCACCACGCCGTGACGTACACCGATGACGCGCTCGAGGCCGCCGTCACGCTCAGCGATCGATACCTCTCAGACCGCGTACTGCCCGATAAGGCGATCGACCTGATCGACCAGGCCGGTGCCCGGCTGCGCCTGCGGCTCGGTGAGAGCACCTCGCGCGAGGACCTCGACCGGCAGCGCGCGGAGCTCGAGCG
>JAJYSF010000244.1 GCA_021793715.1 Actinomycetes bacterium | reverse complement strand
ATCTCCCACGTGCGCCGAGACGGCCTCGGCGAGTGCGGCGACGACGGGCGTCAGATCGGGGGTCGATGCCGCGAGTGAGAACCGGATCGCGGTGCGTGCCAGGTCGTCGTCGATGCCGAGCGCGACGAGCACGTGCGAGGGGTCGACGCTTGCTGCGGAGCACGCGGATCCGCTCGAGGCGATCACGCCGCGCCGTTCCAGGTCGAGCAGCACGCTCTCGCCGCCCGCTCCGGCGACCGTGAAGCTCGCGATGTGCGGCAGGCGCTCCGTCGGGTGGCCCGTGAGGTCCGCACCGTCGACGCGCGCGAGCACGTCGCGGACGAACGCGTCGCGCACGTCGGAGACGCGCTGCGCGGCGCTCTCACGCTCCGCCTCAGCGACGTCGAGCGCGGTGCGCAGCGCGACGGCCCCGGCGACCGACTCGGTGCCGGAGCGCCGGCCGCGCTCCTGGCCGCCGCCGTGCAGCAGCGGCTCGAGCGGGATCCGTTGACGCACCGCGAGCACGCCACTGCCCGCGGGCGCGCCGATCTTGTGGCCGGAGAGCGCGACCGCGTCACCCAGGGGCGAGCGGCGCCCCTCCGCCGCCACGCCGGAGAGCGGAAGCCACCCGGCGGCCTGCACCGCATCGACGTGCAGCGGAACGCTCGCCGCCCGGCAGACGTCGCGGATCTGCGTGACCGGCTGTACCGTGCCCACCTCGTTGTTCGCGGCGCCGAGCGCCATGAGTGCCGTGTCCGCGCGGAGGGCGCGGCCGACCGCAGCCGGGTCCACGACGCCGTGCCGGTCGACCGGCAGCACCGTCACTTCGAAGCCGTGCACGCGCCGCAGCTGGCGCATCGACTCGAGGATCGAGGAATGCTCGATCGCCGTGGTCACGACGTGGCGCGCGCCGCGGTCGAGTGCGGCGGCCACCGCGATTCCCTTGATCGCGAGGTTGTTCGATTCGGTGCCGCCGGAGGTGAAGATCACGTCGTTGGGTCGCATGCCCAGGTGTCGAGCGACACCGCGTCGCGCCTCCTCGAGGGCGCGCGCAGCGGCGTCGCCCACCGCGTGCGTGCTCGACGGGTTGCCGAACCGCGTGGTGAGGAATGGCGCCATGGCGTCGAGGACGCCGCGACGCACCGGGGAGGTCGCGGCGTGATCGAGGTACAGGGTCACGGCGCGCCAGGGGTGACAGCGCCCTCCGTCAGGGCGATGTCGAGGCCGAGATCGATCGCGACGGCCGAGTGTGTGAGCGCGCCCACCGAGATGACGTCGACGCCGGTGCGCGCGATCTCCGCGACGGAGTCGAGCGTCACGCCGCCCGACGCCTCGACGACCACGCGGCCGGCGACGAGCTCCACGCCACGTCGCAGGTCGTCGATCGAGAAGTTGTCGAACATGATCGTGTCGACGCCCGCGGCGATCACGGGTTCGATCTGGTCGACGTGATCGACCTCCACCTCGAAGTGCGTCGTGTGGGGCAGACGCTCTCGAGCGTCGCGCAGCACGTCGGCGAGCGGCCGCCCCGCCAGCACCGCGAGGTGGTTGTCTTTGGCCAGTACCGCGTCGGACAGCGAATACCGGTGGTTGCGTCCGCCGCCCGCGATGACAGCGTGACGTTCGAGCGCGCGCAGTCCGGGCGTGGTCTTGCGCGTGTCGACGATGCGCGCCGGAGTGTCACGGACGGCGTCGACGAACCGAGCCGTCAACGTCGAGACGCCGCACATGCGCTGGACGAGATTGAGGGCGACGCGTTCGGCCGTCAGGACGGATCGGGCTGGCCCGTCGATCCGCGCGAGGCGGGCGCCGGCGTCGAAGCGCCCTCCCTCCTCGGCGAGGATCTCCACCTGGATCCGTGAGTCGGCGGTGGTGAAGGTCGCACGGAACACGTCGCCGCCGCTGAACACGCCGGCCTCGCGGGCGACGAGCTCGGCGCGCGCGACCGCGCCGGCGGGGATCAGCGCCTCGCTCGTGAGGTCGCCCCACGGGGCGTCCTCGTCGAGGGCGAGTCGAACAACGCGATCGATGGCAGCGGTCGTCAGCATGTGCGCTCCGGGGTCGAGGGGGAGGACGTCACGGGGTGGCCGCCAGCATGCGGTCGAGCGCGAGACGGGCGGGGGCGGCCACGTCATCGGAGACCGTGATCTGGTTGACCGTCTCGCCGGCGACGAGGCGCTCCAGCACCCACGCGAGGTAGGCCGGGTGGATCCGGTACATCGTCGAGCAGGGGCAGACGACAGGATCGAGGCAGAAGATCGTGTGCTGGGGGTGCTGTGCGGCGAGCCGCTGGACGAGGTTGATCTCGGTGCCGATTGCGAAGGTCTGCGGCTCTGTCGCGCCCTCGATCGCGCGGCGGATCACATCGGTCGACCCCCACTCGTCCGCGGCATCGACGACGGGCATGGGGCACTCGGGGTGCACGATCACGCGCACCCCAGGATGCTCGGCGCGCGCCTTGTCGATCTGCGCGGTCGTGAAGCGGCGGTGCACCGAGCAGAACCCGTGCCACAGGATGACGCGAGAGCCCACGAGTTCGGACGCGGAGGATCCGCCGAGGGGCTGGCGAGGGTTCCACATCGGCATGCTCGTCAGCGGCACTCCCATGGCCTTGGCGGTGTTGCGGCCGAGGTGCTGGTCCGGGAAGAACAGCACGCGCCGGCCGCGCGCGAACGCCCATTCGAGCACCGTGCGCGCATTCGACGAGGTGCACACGATGCCGCCGTTGCGGCCGACGAAGCCCTTGATCGCGGCCGAGGAGTTCATGTACGTCACCGGAATCACCGGCGCGAGGCCATCGGCGTCCGGCTCGTCGAGCGGCCCGAGGATGTCCTCGAGCTGCTCCCAGCAGTCTTCGACCTCGTCGATCGATGCCATGTCGGCCATGGAGCACCCGGCGCCGAGGTGGGGGAGGACGACCTCCTGGTCGGGCCCCGACAGCAGATCGGCCGTCTCGGCCATGAAGTGCACGCCGCAGAACACGATCGCCTCGGCGTTCGGGTGCTCGGTCGCGGCACGCGCGAGTTGGAAGGAGTCACCCACGTAGTCGGCGTGCTGCACGACCTCGTCGCGCTGGTAGAAGTGGCCGAGAATCACGACGCGCTCGCCGAGTTCCTCCCGGGCGACACGGATCCGCGCGTGCAGCTCGTCGTCCGAGGCGTCGCGGGATTTTGGCGGCAGGTCCCTT
>JAJYSF010000243.1 GCA_021793715.1 Actinomycetes bacterium | reverse complement strand
CGTGCAATTCGGCCAGGGCAGCACCGGTCCTTCGCCATGCCGTGCGGTCCGCTGTACCGTTCGCGACTGAATCGGCCAGTGTTTGACCGGAGATGTACTCCCAAAGTGCGGCTCCAGCGTCATCAGATGCAAAGAGCTTCGGTGTGTTGATGCCGTTGGCGCGCAGGAAGTCGACTCGCCGACGCGGTGACGTGGTAGCCACTCGGCTCTGCCGCATGACTACCATGCGGCCATCGGTCAATTCGGCCCTCATCAGCCTGTTGTCTAGCCCATTGCCGTCGCTGTCAATCGTTTGGACTGAGACAGGAGCAGGCAAGCCTGAAGCCGCGATGAGTCGATCCATCACTTCCAGCGGGGCACCAGAGTCTCCATCATCCATGCCATCCATCATCTCAAATCAGAGTCCAGGACGTAGGGTTCTGCTGGCACTGAACGCGGTGAGCGGAACCTGCCCCCCAAGTCGACGACCTCTCAATGAGGGTGCACCTACGTACGATGCTGACCCCGAGCGATTACCGAAGCTGATGTTGTCGTTACAGGTGGAGAAGGATGCGAAGCCAGTCCGATAGCCGGTGTTACAGCAGAGATATGCGCTAACGCATATCGATCACGCCCGTGCCGAGCTCGATGCGTGACGTCTTTGCTCCCGCCGCGGCGAGCAGCGGGAACGGCGAGGCCAACTGACGGGCGAAGTGGTGCACGCGGAAGTAGGCGCCGTCGACGCCGAGATCCTCGGCGGCCTGCGCGAGGTCGATCGACTGGTGCAGCACGTCGCTCGCCGAGCGCGTGGCCGACTGCGGATGCGGTGTCCAGTGTCCGAAAGAGAGGAACCCGATCTTCTTCATGCATCCATTCTCGCGCATGAAACATGCTTCGTGGACCGCCCTTAGACTGATTTCGTGACGACTGTGCGCTTTGTGGCCATCGGAGACAGCTTCACCGAGGGCGTCGGAGACGAGCGCCCGGACGGCAGCCCCCGTGGGTGGGCCGACCTCACCGCCGAAGGCTGGGCGACCGCCCTCGAGGAGCCGATCCAGTATGCGAACCTCGCGATCCGCGGCCGCCTCGCCTGGCCCGTCGTCGACGAGCAGCTCGAGGATGCTCTCGCCCTGCGCCCCACGCACCTGTCGTTCAACGGCGGAGGCAACGACATGCTGCGTCCCGGCACCAAGACCGAACGGATCGTCGACGCCTTCGTCACCGTCGCGCGCCGCTGCGGCGAGGAGGGCGTCACCCCGATCCTCCTGGCTGGAGCGGACCCGTCAGGCGGCCTGCCGCTCTCGCGAGTCATCCGCCGTCGCGGCGACGCGCTGACCGCCGCGGTCACGCGGCGGATGCGCCGCACGGACGGCATCGTCTGGGCCGTGAACTGGACCGACGAGCGCCTCCGCGATCCCGCGTTCTGGTCGCCGGATCGCCTGCATATGAATGCGCGCGGCCACCATCGCGTCGCGGCCCGCGTGCTCGATGCGCTCGGGCTGCCGGTGCCCGCCGGCTGGTGGGAGCTCGGCGATCCGTACGAACCGCACCTGACGAACCGCGAGTATTACCGCGCCCACGTCACGCCCTGGGTGCGCCGCCGCCTCACGCGGCGTTCATCTGGTGACGGTCGGCTGCCGAAATTCGGCGCGTGGACGACGATCGAACCGGCTGGCTGACCGTGCGCGTGGCACGACGGATCTGATCGGCGGCCCAGGTGCTCAGACCTCCGGCAGCGCGCGTCCCTTCAGGTCACTCAGTCCCCATGCGCTCGCGGCGGCGATCGCGAAGCAGATCGCGAAGACCGTGAAGACGAGCCCCGCACCGCCGAGGCCGAGCGCCCACGGCGTGAACAGCGGTGCGGCGATCGACGCCACCCGCCCGACCGCGGCCGCGGCTCCCGCGCCGGTCGCGCGCACGGCCGTCGGATAGATCTCCGGACTGACCGCGTACAGCGCGCCCCAGGCCCCGAGGTTGAAGAACGACAGCAGACATCCATAGAGCAGGATCTGCCAGACCTCGCCCGCCGTTCCGAACAGCATCGCCGACACCGCGGAGCCGATGAGGAACACGGAGAGCGTCGCGCGACGGCCCCACACCTCGATCAGCCATGCCGCCAGGGCATACCCCGGCAGCTGTGCGAGCGTGATGATGAGGGTGTAGCCGAACGAGTGCACCAGATCGAAACCCTGCGCGACGAGGATCGACGGGATCCAGATGAAGGCACCGTAATAGCTGAAGTTCACGAACGCCCACACCGACCACAGCGCGAACGTGCGCGGTGCGAGGCCATCGCGGAACAGATCGGCAAGCGTGCCGCGTCGCGCGGTCCGGCGCGGGGCCGGCGGCGCCTCGGCGACAGGCTCGTCGCGCGCGTCGGGCGTCTCGAAGCGACGGACGGCCGCGTCGGCCTCCGCGAGGCGACCGTTCGCCTCGAGCCAACGGACCGATTCCGGCAGGCCCCACCGCACCACCAGCGCGTACACCGCGGGGATCGCGCCGATCGCGAATGCCCAACGCCAGCCGTTCTCCAGTGGCACGACGAAGTAGCCGGTCACGGCCGACGCCGTCCATCCGACGGCCCAGAAGGCCTCGAGGATCACCACGAGGCGACCGCGAATGCGCTTCGGTGCGAACTCGCTCACGTACGTCGAGGCGACGGGGAGCTCGCTGCCGAGGCCCAACCCGACGATGAAGCGCAGCACGAGCAGGGCGCCCACTCCCCCGACGAGCGCACTCGCGCCGGTGGCCACGCCGTAGACCAGCAGCGTCAGCGCGAACACCTGGCGCCGACCGAGCTTGTCGGCCAGGAGGCCGCCGACGCTCGCCCCGACCGCCATGCCGATGAAGCCCACCGACGCGATCCAGCCCGTCGTCGTACCGTCCAGATTCCACTCGGTCGCGAGCGCGGCGATGATGAAGGAGATCAGGCCGACGTCCATCGCGTCCAGCGCCCATCCGACACCGGATCCGCCGAGGATCCGGGTGTGCTCTCGCGAGTAACGGGCGCGGTCGAGGCGCTGGGACGGGGTCAGCGCGTGCGCGCGCTCGTTCAGATCGGTCACGGCGCCAGCTTACTGTCGCTCTGACCTTTAGTGCAATTCTGTACTCAGCCGAGCAGAGCCTGTCGTAGGGTGTCGAGGCCGACGCCGCCGAGATCCAGGGCGCGTCGATGGAAGGCGCGCATCGAGAACGCGTCCCCCTCGCGCTCGGCCACCGCAGC
>JAJYSF010000242.1 GCA_021793715.1 Actinomycetes bacterium | reverse complement strand
CGCATACCGCTGGGGCGCGTTGAAGAACTCGGCGGCGACCTCGGTGCGCAGCAGCGTGCGGACAGCCGAGTCGGTCAGCGCCATGACAGGTCGCGAGATGCGCGACGAGCCAAAAGGCCGATCGAGGGACGGGCGATAAGGCAGCGCCTCAACAGGGACACCAAGGTCGTGCTTCGACTGGCGGATGTCCCACGAACGCCCCTCGCGACGCATGATGATCGCCAGGTTTGGCACGTACAGGACCATCTCCTGCGGCACGCCCGACTCGTCCACCGAGATCAGCGACAGGGCCTCACGCAGCGCCCGACGGCGCGGGTCCCACGTGCCCGTGGCCCACTCCGCAGAACGCGCCGACAGCAACACCGCGGGCTCACCCGCACCCACGTCACCAGCGGTGACGAAGCCGAACGCCGTCGAATGGATCAGCGCCGACGTGTGCGCCTGCGGGGCGAGCGCCTCAAAGCGGTTCGCGTCGAGGATCGCGTCCAGGCCCAGGTCCGCCGTCGAGCCCCCGTCCGCGAGGATGAACCCCTCAAGCACCGTGCGCCGCGACATCGAGTCCACAGCCTTCGCAGGCCACCCGACGACCGTCTCAACATTCTTGAGCTGCGGCGGGATCGAGATCCCCAGGTCACGCAGCGCGTTCTTGTAGTCGTAGTAGCGGCGACGCAACCGGTTACGGCGCGCCTTGCGCTGAATCTGCGCCACCAACGTGTCAAGGGTCCGCTGATGCGTCAGCCCAAGCCCCGGAATCTGCGGAGAGGCGACGAGTGGTGCGCTCACAGAACCACCGCCTTCACCTTGCGCCCCGGACGGCGCTTCGTCGTCTTCGCGGCCCAATGAGCCAGGGAAACCGCCTCAACAGGCGTGTCGTCACCGTCGGGGGTCGTCGCCTTCCAGCGCCACGAGCCGGACTTGCCGACGAGTTCCTTATCGGACACCGCAACAGAGTCATCGAGCGCAGCCTGCCCCTCGCCCGCCAGGTGCGTCACCGACGCCTCACGCACCGCGTCCACAAACATCGACGTCGAGGCGAAGTAGTCGGGGCTTGAGCAGACGTGAACCGCACGACGGGGCACACCTCTAGAGATCAGCGCCTCAGCGAGCACGGCAGCGCCCGCCTGACCTGAGATCGCGTAGAGCGCCGTGGAGTCCTTACGCTCGGCGAGCCAGTCAGCCAGCGACGCGACACCCGCGCCCATCGAACCAGAGTGTGCACCGACGAGCTCGACGTGGATGCCGCCAGGATGCTTGAGCCCACCGGCCACAGCCACGCGAGACCCGTCGAGAGAGAAGGCGATGCCGAAGGTCTTGACACCCTCGGCCGCGGGGGGCTCGGGGACGCCGGTCGCGGACCACTCGTCGGCAGCGATGAGGCGGGTCGCACCCTCGATGTCGTCCCAGATGCCCAGCGCTTCGCGCCGGAACGACGCCTCATTCGTCAGGTTCTCCCGCATCCGGTCAATCGCCTCTTGCGGAGTGCGATCCGGGTAGGACGGGTTAGCCTTCGCAACCTGCTTGCGGTCATCGAGCTTCGCACCACGATCAGCGCTGAACTCGACATAAACCATGTTCCCGCCAACCGCGGGCTTCTCGAACGGCACACCGCCCTCGACCGCCAAAGCCCGCTTGCGGCGGTTCAGGAACTCCTCGCCAGGATCAGTCGGGCGCGGCGGGGTGCCCATGAAGAACAGCAACGCACCCTCAGGGCGGCGCGACTGGTTCGTCGCCGCCACCATGTCCTCAAGCGCCTTCTCGGTGAGGATCTGCGCCTCGTCGAACACCTCGATGTCGACCTCATCGAAGCCGCGGCCGAAGCCCTGCTCGCGAGCGCCGAACATGATCACCGAACCGTTACGGAACCGGATCTCCTGCTCACCGTTCGCGTTACGCGGCTCCAACATGTGCGCCTTGACCTTCCTGCGGGAGGTCATCCCCTTGAGCGTCCCGAACGTCTTCGTCGCCGTCCGGGTGCGGTGCGCCGACCACAAGACCGTCAGGCCAGGGTGGAGCAGGCACAGGGCGATGATGATCATCCCAACCAGGAACGTCTTACCCACCTGACGCGGGATCGACAGCACGACCCCGCCGACCGTCGCCGCATACTTGCCGTCCTTGCGCTTGCCAAGGGCGACCTTGCCGATACCGTGCTGCCACTCGTCGAACATGACGCCAAGCTCGGCACACACGGCGACGATGCGGGGCCACGCCGTGGTGACGATCCCGTCCGGGATGACGACGTGACGAGCAACCTCGCTGAGCCTGCGCTTAGACGGCTGAGGCATCGAAGGCGGCATCCTCCGTCGGGCCACTAGCAGCCGCATCACGCTCAGCCGCAGCGTCCAGAGCCTCGATGTCCTTCGCGATCTCCATCAGCCGGCGAGTCAACGCGGCCAGGTCACGGGCCGGGGTATTCGGGTCCTCGACCGCCGTAGCGACACGAGCTCGCATGGCGACGAGCAGATCGCGACGGTCGCCGCTGGACGCCGCAGACGTGACCGTGTGCGGCTTGCGCTTAGGGGCAGGCTTCTCGTCAGGGGCGACGGCGCGAAGGCGGGTGGAGGTCATGGCGCACCTCCGGGCGGGCTACAAGGTGAGCCGGTCCAGGGTCGTGCGAATGAACCGGGCGCGGGTGTACTTCTCGATCGAAACGCCGAGCTGGACCGCGCGGCGGCCAGGGGCCTCGGGCGCCTGGACGAACACGTGCACACCGCCGCCGGACATCGATCGCTCGGCGAAGAGGATGGGCTCAGGGATCGTCGCGGCGAACTCTCGAGCCTGGGTGTCGGTCACGTGATCGAGGTCGTAGCAGCCAAGCCCGTCGCCGAGCATCACGCCGAAGCCGTCGCCGGCAGTCGAGGTGCGAACCTCGTCGTAGGTGGACCAGGTGCGGGGGTTCGTCGAGCTCGCGGGGCGGCCGGTCGTGGTGATGGGGCGCTTGCCGTCGGCTCGGACCCAGCGGCGCCCGAGCATGGCGGCGGGCAGGGCGTGACGCTCACGGTGAGCGGCGACGCGGCAGCGTCCGGAGCAGTAGCGGGGAGGGCGACCAGTCGCGGCGCGCGGGAAGTCAATCCCGCAGCGAACGCACGTCGTGGCCATGAGTCCAGTCTACCGAGTTTCGTTACAGATCGGTAGGGATCGATGGAGGGTGGGGCGTCGATGCCGGGTGCGTTTCCGCAGGTCAGAGGCTTGCGCTCGGACGGAAAACGCCGGAGAGAGATCGGCCCT
>JAJYSF010000241.1 GCA_021793715.1 Actinomycetes bacterium | reverse complement strand
GAAGATGTCGTTCTCGAGGCAGATGTCGGCCGCGCGCAGGATGTCCTCCCGAGAGTCCGGCGAGAACGCGAAGTGGTGGAAGCGGCCGCGCTCCCCCGTCCAGTCGCCGGAGTAGACCACGTCGTATGACTTCTGGTGGAAGCGGAACCACCGAGCCGCGTAACCGCCCTCGTCGAGCCGCACGCGCTCCGACTCGCGCGACATCATCACGTCGCTCCAGAACTCACCCGCGGCCGTCACGTCCGAGGCGAGATAGTTGATGTGGTCGATTCGGCGCGCGTTGATTCCGCTGCCCGGGAACGCCGACGCCTGGTTCTTCAGGGCAGGGCGGTCCGTGTCGTCCGGCACGTAGTGCTCGGTGTCGTAGTAGAGGGCCATCACGTGCCCGTCGGGATCCTCGAACTCGTAGGAACGGCCGACGCCCACCTCGGGGTCGCGCCACCCGCGGCCGAGCCCCGTCCGCTCGATGGCCGCGACACGTCGCGACAGCGCGTCCTCGGAGGTCGTGCGCAGGAGGGTGCGTCCGACGCCGTTCGTGTCAGAGGCCGTGAGCTTCAGCGAGTATCGCTGGTACTCGTCCCAGCAGCGGAGATAGGCCGAGTCGCCGATCCGCTCGACTTCTCTCATCGCGCAAATATCACGGAAGAAATGGAGACTCTCTTCGAATCGCGGAGTGTAGAGCTCGATCGCCCCGAGGTGGGCGAGATCGAAGTTCTCTTCAACGGCCATGGAAGGTCCTCTCTGACCTGGTGACGGGGTGAATGACGGCGAATCTCGGCCGCGCACTGGCCAATCTACGGTCCCGCCCGCTAGATTGTCAACAATCTTGGTGACCAATGACATGTGCGCAGCGGGCGTCGTCCGCCCCGCGCACAGGAGGGATCCCGTGGCAGAGAACAACGACATCCGCCGCCGGCTGCGCGACGACATCCTGCGCGGCGACTATGCGCCACGCCAGCGCCTGATCGAGGCAGACCTGGCGAAGCAGTACGGAGCGAGCCGCTTCGCCTTGCGCAACGCGCTGATCCAACTCGAGGCGGAAGGCCTGGTCGAGCTGCAGCCGAACCGCGGGGCTCGCGTCCGCGAGATCACGGTCCAGGAGGCCATCGAGATCACCGAGATCCGCCAGTCGATCGAGGCTCTCGTGGCGGCGCGTGCCGCCGAGCGGGCGACGCCCGAGCAGATCGAAATCCTCCGCGGCATCGGTCGGGACATGCGCGTGGCCGTCGAGGGAAACGAGCTCATGGGCTACTCCGACCTGAACGTCACGCTCCACAGCATGCTGCGTGAGATCGCGCAGCATGGCGCGGCCGAGCGCATGCTCTCTCAGTTGCACGGTCAGATGGTGCGGCATCAGTTCCGCCTGTTCCTCGTGCCGGGTCGCCCGAGCACGTCCCTGCCCGAGCACCTTGCGATCATCGACGCGGTCTGCGCGGGCGACGTCGAGGCGGCGCGGGCGGCCATGGCGGCGCACGTCGGAAGCGTCATCGAGACGCTCCAGCAGTTCGCGCGCGTCGACGCGCGCTGACGAGGATCCGCCCGGGAAGCGTGGCCAGGCTCGCTCCAGCATCCGCGGGGACCTGGCCGCATCAGATGGATGCCCAACGATTGCCACGCGGCGTCCATGTCGTGGGAAGCTGACGGCATGGCGAACTCTCGGTCGGGCGACTCGATGACGACCCGCCTCGTCCGCGTGCTCGACACGTTCAGCGCGGAGCGCACCGTTCAAACGGTGACCGACATCGCCCGACGCGCGGGACTCCCGACCAGCACGACGCACCGCATCGTCGATGAGCTCGTGAGGGAAGGTCTCCTCGAGCGCGACGAGGGACGCCGGATCCGGCTCGGCATGCGGCTGTGGGAGTTGGCGCTGCGCGGATCCATGGCCCTGCGACTGCGCCAGGCCGCGCTCCCCCACATGGAGCGCGTCCAGACGGTCGTCCGAGAGCACACCCAGCTCGCGGTGCTCGAACAGGGTGAAGCGCTCTTCCTGGAGCGGCTGTCTCACCCCGCCGCCGGCGCGAACATCACCCGCGTCGCGGGACGGCTGCCGCTGCACGCGTCATCGTCAGGCCTCGTGCTCCTCGCCCACGCGGATCCACTCGTACGCGAACGAGTGCTGTCCTCGCCGCTGAGTCCGGTGTCCGCAGAGACGCCCACCGACCCCGACGGGCTGCGGCGCCTGCTCGCTCGGATCCGCCGTGACGGCTACGTCGTCGCCCCCGGCACAGTCGAAAGCGTTTCCACGGGGGTCGCCGCACCGATACGCGATCGGGGGGAGGTCGTCGCCGCACTGTCGGTCGTCTTGCCGCGCGGCACCGCCCCCGACCTCGCCGTCGACGCGCTCGCGCGCGCGGCGACCGCGATCGAGGCGGACCTCAAATCTTCCCGTTGAACGGGATCGTACGGCCTCGCCGCGAGCTCCCGGTGCACACTTTCCCTCAGGGCGACATCGCCTCACCCATCAGCTCCACGTCGAAGGAGACGACATGACCACCTCGCTCCGCACCCAGGTCGCCATTGTCGGGGCTGGCCCCGCCGGCCTCGTCCTCTCGCACCTCCTCGCCGACTCGGGCATCGAATCGATCGTGCTCGACTCCCGCTCCCGCGCCGAGATCGAAACGACGATCCGCGCGGGAATCCTCGAGCAGGGCACGGTTGACCTGCTCGCGCGAATTGACCCCGACTCTCGCGTGCACTCCGTCGGCGACCGGCACGACGGCATCGAGCTCGGATTCGACGGCGAACGCCATCGCATCGACTTCGCGGGACTCACCGGCCGCGGTGTATGGCTCTACCCGCAGCACGAGGTGCTCACGGACCTCCTCTCGTTGCGCCTGTCTCGGGGACAGGATCTGCGCTTCGAGGTGACCGCGCGGCGTGTCGACGACATCGATTCGGATCGGCCGCGCGTCATTGCCGCCGATCGCGACGGCGACGAGCTCATCGTCGAGGCCGACTTCGTCGTCGGTGCGGACGGCTCGCACTCCGTCGTGCGCGGGCAGGTCGCCGGACGGTCGTCCGAGGGCTACTTCCGCGAGTACCCGTTCGCCTGGTTCGGGATCCTGTGCGAGGCTCCCCCGAGCTCAGATGAGCTGATCTACAGCAACTCGGACAACGGCTTCGCGCTCATCAGCCAGCGCTCGCCCGAGGTCCAGCGCATGTATTTCCAGTGCGACCCGGACGCCGATCCGAATGAGATGAGCGAGGCGGAGATCTGGGACACGTTGCAGGCGCGCG